>CAZCVU010000065.1:0-9561 GCA_964501745.1 uncultured Flavobacteriales bacterium
GAATCTCATCGACGCGGCCGAGGCAGATCCATTCCTTGCGAAAGACCTCTTCCTTCTCGAGCGCGAGAAACGCCTCGGACGCGTAAAAGCCGGTCGGCAAGGTGCTTGCCTGACTTGCGTCGAGGTCCCTGATCTCGGCCAGCGCCGCTAAAATCTCGCCGACGCTGTTTGCGCTGTCAGTCTTCATGATCCCCCCGGTACTGAGAAGCCAAACAATTCAGATGGAGCGCCACTTGGAGACATTGGCGTCGTGATCCTCGCCAAAGAATCTATCCAGAAAACCGAGTAGCTCGTCCAACTCAGACTTGTCGGCGAGTGTAAACGAGGCCGTCACCGAACCGGACATCTCGTACGTGTCCTTGATTTCCCGCAGCGCCCACTCCAGCCCAATTAACTCTTCGTCCTCGTCATCCAAATTCTGGACGTCTACCACCACATTGTCTTTAAGAGTCAATTCGTAGCGTGACAAAGCCGGCCTCCGATCTTGCTGAACGTGAAGCTGTTAGTCCGACGGTCTACTCCGTGATCGAATAAAACTCAGGATCGTCCGGTGGTTCCCACTTCGTAGCAATGGTCTTGAGCATGTCGTCGTTGTGGCCCTCCTCGAGGACGACCACCTCGTCGTGGGAGACGGCGATGGCGCCGTTGTCGCTCCTGAGGACGACGTTCTTCTTCCAGTTCTCGTCATCGGTCTCGGGGTATTCCATGCGGTAGGCGCCGCCGTAGTAGCCGCCCCGGCTTTCCTTTCGCTCCAGGGACGCCGTTCCCATGAGCCGGCAGAGGGTGATCTGACCTTCCGCCTCTATGGCCTGTCGGATCTTGATCTCCGTTTGTCTTTCGGTGTCCGCCTGGACCGACATTTCGGGAATTTGTTCGGCTTCAATGGCCGATAGTTTTGCGAACGCCTGTTTGATGCTGGCTTCGGAGCGTGCGACGTTGAAATGTTCACCCGCGATTTGGCGCAGGTCAGCCATGATGTCGCCGGGATCCACGCCACCCTCTTTGGAGCGCCAGCCTTCGATCTTGGCGGTGACCGCGGCGATGTCGCCATCGTCTAGGGTGGGCGCGGCGTTGAGTTCCCGGGCGTAAGCGACGGCGCGCTCAGCGCCAATGGCCCCGAACACCAGGCAGTCGGACAATGCCGAACCGCCAAACCTGCTTGCGCCGTGCGATCCGCCCGTCGCTTCGCCTGCCGCGAAAAGCCCAGAAACATTCGTCTCGCCTCGCTCAGTGATCTTGATGCCCCCAACCAGGTCATGGGGATAGCAGACCAATTCGATGGGATCCTTGCGGATGTCAACGCCGCCCCGTTTGGCCAATTCCCACATACGGGCGTAGCGGTCGTCGGTTTCGAATTTCGCATCGACCTCGGAAATATCGAAGATAATGCCACCGTGGGGACCCGCGTTACCGTTGAGGATTTCCTCGCCGATGCGGCGTGTAAGCTCCTCTACCGTGAGTTTGGTCTCGCCGGTCTCCGGGTAGCGCTCCAGCATGAAACGCTCGCCCCGTCCGTTGCGCAATACAGCGTCCGCGTCGTTAATCAGCCCCGCGACGAACCCGGCGAATACGAGCTTCATATGCATCGCCTCGGGCCAGATAATGGTCGGCAGGAAGTGGCTAAACTCCATACCTATCATCTCGGCGCCCGCGTTAAAGGCGATGGCATAGCCCTCTCCAGTGGCCGTGCTCACATTGTCGCCGACGGGATAAAGGGCGCCCACGCCGCCGGTGGTCATGATCACCGCCTTGGCGCTGATGACGTAGACCTCGCCCGTCCGATAATTGACGGCCCAAGCGCCGGAGATCCGCTCGCCCTCCTTGAACAGGCCGCTGACAATGGTGTGGGTGAGAGCCTCGATCCCCATCTCCTGCGACTTTCCGCCCAGGCATTTCATAAGGTATTTGCCGGTTACTCGGTGGTGATTGATCATGCGGGGAAAGGTGTGCCCTTCCCACGGAATCTGATCGTACCTGCCGTTTTCCCAGATCACGTCGAGGCCCCAGCCGCGCATCTCCTCGGTCAGGTCGCAGATGGTGTTGACCCACGTCTTGACCATCTTCTGGTTGGACAAGCCGATTCCGTTGCGGACCACGTCGCCGAAATGAATATCCGGATTATCTCGAGGGTCCACGTGCCCGAAGGCGGCTGCATAGCCTGCGATCGCCTTGCTTGAATTACCAGAAGGGAAGGGGCCTTTCGTCACTACCAACACGTCGGCGCCCGCCATCTGGGCCTTGATCGCCGCCATCGTACCGGCGGACCCTGCTCCCACAACAAGCACGTCGGTGGATAGAGGTGTCACTGAGATAGCCATAATGAATTCAACCTTCCAAATGCCGATGACTTGATTTTGGTGAATCGGTTGAGTTCATCGAAAAATCGTACTTGGTCATGTGACCAAATTGCAAAGAAGAAATCGAACGTTTTGATCGAAATCTTGCCGGCCAACCAAGATTTCGTCGACCTCGTCTGGGCAGCTAGGAGCTTCGCCGAGCCAGGGTACGAGGGCGTTTCGCTGGCGATAGCATCACCGAGGCGGCGGCGGCCAACGGCGTGATGGTTCGGGGGTATGCCTTCCAACAGATCTGGAGGTTATCTGGGAGTTATCTGATCAACGTGAGTTTCGCGGATGTCTCTGGTATGCGCTAATATGCGTCTTCACGGGTGGTCGGACCGAGACAGCTGGGAGCAGTTATCATGCCGGCAACGGAAACCTATTCATCTTGCTACATGTGTGCTTTCGACTGCCCGATCACGGTGCACAGCAACGGGTCGGAAATAGTCAAGATCGACCATCCCGACTGCGTGCGCGCGACAGCCATAAAGGAACAGCGCGAAAGCGACAAGCGGCTCCTCCATCCGCAACTGCGCGCCAGCGCCGACGACGCCTGGCAGACGGTGTCGTGGTCCGATGCGGTCGATGAAACGGCGCGGAAGCTTACGGAAATCCGCGAAATACACGGTCCGCAAGCGGTTGCTTTCGCGGTCGGCTATACCAAGGAAGCGCGGCCGTACCTTCAGCGGCTCGCATATGCTTTCGGTTCTCCGCACTACATCACCGAGGACAGCTGTTGCTTTTCCGCCAGCGTCCTCGCCCACATGCTCACCTTCGGTCCGCACTACGGTCGCCACGAATTACGTGACAGCAGCCAGGCCAATTCCGCTGAAACCAAGTGTCGTCTGGTTTGGTCGAACAATCCGCTGGATAGCCGGGCTCCCAGCAATCGACATGTTTCCACCAACGCGTCGCGCATACCGACGATTGTCGTCGACCCGCGGCGCACCGAGCTGGCGCAAAGGGCGGCCATACATCTGAGGTTACGGCCCGGCACCGACGGCGCGCTTGCCCTGGGTATGGCCCACGTCATTTTCAGTGACGGCCTGGAGGACAAAGAGTTCCTTGAGGCTCATGCCCAGGGCCTCGAAGAGTACAAACAATATGTAAAGGAATTCACACCGGTACGCGCCGGCAAAATTACCGGCGTCGCGCCGGAGAAGATAGTCGAGGCGGCGCGACTGTACGCGGGCCTGCACCCGGCGCAGCTCACCATATCGCCAAAGGCCACGACGCATCACAGCAACGGCTTGCAGAACCATCGCGCTGTGCTGCTGCTGTCAGCCATCACCGGGAATCTGGATGTCACCGGTGGGAACCGGCCGTCGGATGATCGGCTGACGGCGCAAAGCATTTCGCTTTACGACGAAAGAACTCCAACGCTCTGCGCCCCTATGGGCGACGCCAAGTTCCCCCTGTTCATCGAGCACTATAGGCAGGCTCAGGCTATGTGCTTGGCCGACTACATCGAATCAGGTCAAGTGAAGGCGGTTGTCTCGATCGGCATGGCTATCACGATGTGGCCGAATTCCAAGCGTCTGGCGAAGGCGTTGCGATCGCTGGAATGCTTCACGGTCAGCGATTTTTTTCCCGACATCACGCGCGACACCGCGACGATCTCCTTTCCTGCGGCTACTGCTCTTGAGCGGCAGGCGCTTCTGATCGGCTCCCGGGGGCGGTTACAATACCGTCCACCGGCGGTGTCACCGCGCGGCGAAGCCCGGGGCGACACGGAGTTTGTTTTCGACTTGGCACAGGCGCTGGGGTTGGGCGACACCTTCTGGGGTGGCGATATCCACGCGAGCTTCGACGAGCGCTTGCAATCCATCGGCGTCAAGTTCGACGACCTGCCTAAAGACGGAACGAGTATCAACGTCGAGGCGCCCTTGTCGGAGGATCACAGCTATCGAAAGAACGGCTTTGGCACGCCTAGCGGCAAGGTGGAGTTCGCCAGTACGCTGCTGGAAAAGGCCGGATTTGATGCCTTACCTACGTATCGGGAACCCTATTGGAGTCCCGTCAGCACGCCGGAAATCGCGCAGGATTATCCTCTGGTCCTGACCACCGGCGGACGAAGCAGGAACTACACCCACTCGCAGGGACGGCTGCTCGAAACACTGAGACGCCGCGAACCGGATCCACGCGTGCAGATCAATCCAGCGGATGCCGTCGCGCGCGGAGTAGAAGACGGCGAATGGATCAAACTCTCCTCACCTGTTGGCGAGATAGAAATGCGAGCGTGGGTGACCGATGAAGTCGCAGCCGGTGTTGTGCACGCCGTCCATGGCTGGCAAACAGCCAACATCAATGAGTTAGTGCCGGATACCGCGCTCGATCCGATTTCGGGCTTCCCGCCGTTCTGTTCAGGCCTTTGCCAAATCACCCAAAAAGTCGCGCGCGCCGCATAAGTCTAGTGCTACCTGGGAGTGTTTTGGGTTGGCCAGTTTCGCGCCCCGGCCAGGCCGGTTGTCAGCAACCGTGCTTGATGGCCCTGATCCTTGCTCGCGTTGGCGGAAATACCGCGGTCGCCCCCTCAATATTGCCGGTTAGTTTCATATTCTCTGCTTTGGTGGGACAGTGTAGTTCTCCAAGCTCGAACGTAAACGGCTATCCCCCTTGAAACTAAGCTTAACTCACTGATTCAGTTGCTTACACACTCTTCCCGCCGTCCACATCGAGGCAAACGCCGGTCACGAACGATGCCTCGTCCGAAACCAGAAACAGCGCCGCGTTAGCGACGTTATCCGGCACGTTGAGCCGACCAAGTGGAATGTCGGACAGGAGACGTTCGCGGCGTTCCGGCGTATCCTCGCCTTCATGCATTAACAGCATGCCCGTCATCGCCGCCGAAGGATTGATCGCGCAGACACGGATCCCTTCGGGCGCCAGTTCGCGAGCGAGCGACTTCGTGAGTATGACGGCAGCACCCTTCGACGCGTTGTACCAGGTGATGCCCGGCTGCGGTCGCGTGCCCCCGGTCGATGCGATGTTCAGAATTATGCCTCTGCCGTGCGACCGGAACACGGGGAGGACACTTAGGACGCCGTGGTAGATGCCCTTGACGTTGACATCGAAACAGCGATCGAATTCCTCCTCGGACACGCTGTCAACCGGACCGACGCGCCCGCGGTAGCCGGCATTGTTGACGAGGATATCCAGCCGGCCAAAGGCGTCCAACGCCGTCTGGATCATGTTCGCGACCTGCACACCCTTGCGAACATCGGTATGCACGAAACGGGCTGCGTCGCCGATCTCAGCGACGACGCGCTCGCCGCCATCGTCGTTGATGTCGGCGACGACGACTTTGGCGCCTTCGACGGCAAATCGTTTGGCCATGGCCTCGCCAAAGCCAGAGCCGGCGCCCGTTATGATCGCCACCTTGTCCTGAAGTTTCATCGCTGTCGTCCTTCGCCGCTATTGCACACGATGTCGTACCGTCCCAGTACCTTCATTACACCTTCACCCGCTCACCCGTGGGATCGTAAAAGGCTCGGAATGAAGCCGCGGCCGGGTAGCGTTCGCAGGCAATCTCGATCTCGAACCGGGAGTTCTCGATCAGTTCCTGGGTAACCCCGTCCGGATGATGCACATAGCCCATGCCCACCGCCCGCCCTAGCGTAAAGCCGTAGGCTCCCGAGCTGATATAGCCGACGATCTCGCCATCCAAGCGGATCAGCTCGTCATGGAACAGAGCCGGCTCGGGGTCGCTCAACTTGAACATGACGAGACGTTTGTTGAGCACTTGGCCGCGTTGCGGCGCGATGGCGTCGCGGCCTATGAAGCCGCCTGGCTTACCTAGTTTCACCGTGAACCCGAGGCCCGCCTCGTAAAGGGTGTCGTCAGGCGTGATATCGAGCCCGTATTCACGGTAGGCGCGCTCGCAGCGAAGATGCTCGAGGGCGTGGTATCCGGCCAGCTGCAGGGCGAATACCCCGCCAGCCTCCATCAGAATGTCGAAGACATGCTGAACGAACTCGCTTGGGATATGCAGCTCCCATCCCAGTTCGCCAATGAAGGTCAGGCGCTTGGCCATGACCTGTGCATAGCCGATATCGATTTTCCGCGAGGTCAGGAACGGGAACGCCTGGTTGGAGAGATCGGCGTCGGTAATGCGGGCCAACAGCTCGCGGGATTTCGGACCCTGCACGGAAAGCACTGAATAGGAAGAGGTAACGTCCGTGGCCGTCACATGTTCGTCCGGGTCCAGGTGTTTGCTGATCCAAGCCATGTCCCGCTGATGCGTGGCCGCCGAGGAGACAATCAGGTACCGGTCCTCGGCTAACCGGTCGATGGTGATGTCAGTTTCGACCCCGCCCTGCCGGTTCAGCATGTGTGTGTAAACGAGCTTGCCAACGGCCACGTCAACATCGCCCGCGCACATCCTTTGCAGGAAGGCGCAGGCGTCGCGGCCCTGCACCACGGTCTTGCCGAAGGAGCTTTGGTCGAGAACAACCACGTCCTTGCGGGCGGCACGGCATTCCTCGGCGGTGTATTCGTACCAGTTCGGCCATTGGTGGGAGTAGATATCCCGGGGCTCGACGCCTTGCGGGGCGAACCACATGGCACGCTCCCAGCCCGCCGTCTCGCCGAAACAGGCGTTGCGCGCCACCAGGCGGTCGTGGAGCGGGCTCTTGCGCGCTGGGCGGGCCGTCTCGCGCTGCCTGTTGGGCCAGCCCATCTCGTAGATGGCGCCGAGGGATTCTCCCGCCCGGGCGTGCAAGTATTTCCTGTTGACCTGAAAGGGATGGAAGCGGGCGACATCGACGTCCGATAAATCCATTCCCGGCTCCCCCTCGACGATCCATTCCGCCAGCGCCCGCCCGGCTCCGGCGCCCATCTCGAAGCCTTCCGAATTGAACCCCGCGGCGACAAAACAATTGGCCATCCCAGGCGCCTCGCCCAGCGCGAACAAGGCATCGGGTGTGAAGCTTTCCGGGCCGTTCATGAATTTCTGGATGCCAACCTGCTCCAGGGCGGGGATGATCTCCATGGCTTTGCTGAACGGCAGTTCGAAATGGTCCCAATCCTCCTGCAGTTCGATGAATTGTTGCTCGGCCGGTAGGTTCTCCACGGCCAGCGGCTTGCCCCGCGGCTCGAACGAGCCGATCAGCAGTTTGCCCGCGTCCTCCTTGATATAGATGTAACCGTCCGCATCGCGGAGTATGGGCAGCGTCGGCGTGACGAAGTCCATGGCTTCGGTCACCACGTACATGTGCTCGCAGGCGTAAAGCGGCACGCGAACGCCCAACTGCGCCGCCAGTTCGCGGGTCCACAACCCGCAACTGAGCACCAGCGTGTCACATTGCACGCCGCCGCGCGGAGTCTCGAGACGGTAATCACCGGATGCCAACCGTTGCAGCCGCGTCACCGGCGAATTTTCGAATATGCGGGCGCCGCCTTGCTTGGCCCCGGCGATCAGGGACATCACCGTATCGACCGAGTTGAGCTGGCCGTCCTTGGCGATAAACAGCGCGCCCTCGACCAAGTTCTCGTCCATGGCAGGATAAAGCGCCTTGGCCTCCTTGGCCCCTATGATGTCCGCCTCGATACCAAAGCTCTTGGCGATGGTGGCCGACCGCTTGATCTCGTACAGGCGGTCCTTGTTCCGGGCGATGGCCAGGGTTCCGTTCTGTTTGAAGCCGGTCGCCTGACCGGTCTCGGCCTCGAGGCCGGCGTAAAGTTCCACGTTATAGCGGGCCAATTCCGTCAGGCTGTGGCTGGAGCGAAGCTGCATGATCAACCCGGCCGCATGCCACGAAGTGCCGCTGGTCAGCGCGCCACGCTCCAGAACGATCACGTCGGATTCGCCGAGTTTGGTCAGATGGTATGCGATGCTACTGCCGGCAATGCCGCCACCGACAACGGCGACGCGGGCGTGTGTCGGTGGCGCGTCGTTCACGGACGCCTCTTAGATCTCGCATGCTTCGAGATTGGCCCAAAAGTCATCACCCGGCCGCCTCCTTCTCCCTCACCGCCTTGATCACCTTTTCCGGTGTGATCGGCAAATCAAAAATGCGGATACCGATGGCGTCGGCTACGGCGTTTGCGATAGACGCCGCTACCGGCGCGAAGACCGGCTCTCCAATTCCCTTGGATCCGAACGGCCCGAGACCGCTTCTCGATTCCAGGACGATCGCCTTGATTTCAGGCACGTCCTCCGATGTGGGGATCAGGTATTCTCTGAGCGAATCGTTCGTCAACCGGCCCTTGTCGAGGATCAGCTCCTCGCTCAGCGCAAATCCCTGCCCCATGAGCGCACTGCCTTCGATCTGGCCTTCAACGGCGCGCAGGTTGACGGCCTGGCCGACGTCGTGGGCGCCGATGCTCTGCAATACGCTCACCTCCCCGGTCTCGGTATCGACCGCAACCTCGGCGGCATGGGCTCCGTAGGTGAAATCCGGGAACACCTCGCCCTGTCCCGTCTCCGGGTCGAGACCCTCGCTGACGGGTGCGCGGAAGATTGCCAAATTGTGGCGGTGAATGCCTTCTGCCGCGCACATCACGACCAGATCCTTGAGGCTCATGGAGCGCTCGGGGTTATTGAGCACGAAGACCTTTGAGCCGCCCATATCCAGTTCGTCAGGCTCGACGCCGAAATGCTTGGTGGCACAACCCAGCAGGTTTTCCCGCACCTGGGTTGCTGCCATCTTGGTGGCGTTGCCCGACATATAGAGGGCGCGGCTCGCCGTCGAGGTGCCGGCCAGTGGCGTCATGGCACCGTCACCGAAATAGACGACCACCTGATCCATGGATACGCCAAGCACCTCGGCGGTGATCTGGGCTAAGGCCGATGACTGGCCGCCACCGATATCTGTGACGGCGCTTCGCACGATAACGGTGCCATCCATCTCGACCCCGACCCAGGCTTCACTGGAATCCTTCATCCATAGGATGCGGCCGTAACTTTGTTGATAGCAGGCGACGCCGTGGCCGATCCTGACCGGGCCCCTGTTGGACGGACGCTTTCCCAGGGCCTCCAACGCCTTGGTCGCGCACTCGTCCGACCAGACCGCGCTTCGGATGATCTGTCCGGTTACGTTGGGGTCGCCGGTCTGGATAAAATTGCGCCGGCGTACGTCCATCGCATCCATGCCCAATACCCTGGCGATCTCCTCGATCTGCCCCTCACAGGCGAGGTTGGCTTGCATGGTGCCAAATCCCCTGAAGGCGCAGGTCGGCAGATTGTTGGGGTTCTTGAGCCCTCACTTTTATCGGCGCAGGC
>CAZCVU010000066.1:0-9510 GCA_964501745.1 uncultured Flavobacteriales bacterium
AGCCGACAGGCCGAGCAATGTCGAATCACGGAGAAACTGCCGCCTGTCAATTTTACCATCGACAAGTGCGGATTTCAGATGCTTGACACCAATATGTTCCTTGTCCCTGCGTGCCATCTTGTACCTCCTGTTCACGGTCTGTGACGGTTGGTTTTCTTGATTTGCCTGGTCGACTCTATTGTCGCCACGCTAATTCAGCGTCTTGGCAAGGACTGTAGCGATATTGTCCTGTATGGCGCAAGGTCGGATAAACCTCGTCGAAACGTCAAAAAACCTACCTTTGCACCAACAGCAGGTCGTTCCTGCCTGTTCCGCCGATACACAAAGAGTTGATCGCCTCGGTCTTCGGTTCCTGTCCATTCAAGGCGTTGGTACATAGCTCGGCAGGCCCTCCCGCAGCGGCTTGATATAGTCGAGCCCAAAGCCGCAACAGCCACCGATCACCTGGACGCCGCCGTCGACCCAGCCACGGGCGAGATCGAGGAACTGGTCGGGCGACGTCCGGTTCTCGAAATTCGGATCGGCGTGGGCCTGGACATAGTCGTGACGGTCCGCATCCGGATAGACGCCGATCGGGCCCGACCACTTCTCTTTGATGACCGGGAGGGACTTGTCCACAGTCTCCACAATTGTATGGAAGATGGTCACCAAGTCACCGCCCAATGGCAGAACCTCGTCGACCCCGGTGTCGAACCGCTCCGGGTTTTCGTAGTCGTAGCTGATGTTCAACGCGTCGGTTTCCTCATGGTAGTGGCTCTTGAAGCCGATCCAGGTCGGCACTCCCGTGGCGAGGCAGGCTTCGACCACCCATTTCCGCTTCATGCTGCTGCCGGTTGACTCGGTGACGAAGAAATCGACGCCGGCCTCCGCCAGGATTTCGGCCTGCTCGTGAAGGTTGGCCTGACACTGCTCTTCGGTGAAGGCGCTCCAGCCGTGGCGGGCAATCCGCGACCCGGCCCTGTCGCCAACCCGGCAGCCGAAGTTCGAGACCGAGCCCGCAATGTAGACTGGACGATCCTTTGCCATCCGGTCGCGGGCCTCCTTGGCCAGGCGGACGGCACGTATGTTGAGCTCGCGGGTAACCTCGCCCATGCCCAGCGGCTCGAAGCAATGCCGTGCCGATGAGTAGGTGTTGGTCGTGATGATGTCGACACCGGCCTTGATGTAACTCTCGTGCATAAAACGCACGGTGTCGGGGTGGCTGTGCAGGGCGATACCGGCCCAAGCCGTCGCTCCGAGCGGCACCCCCAGTTCCTGGAGCTGGGTGCCGACGGCACCATCGAGAATGATCACTTCGCCGCCGTCGATACGTCCGCGCAAATCCTTGTATGCCGTCATCTCCCTACCTCCTGATTCATTGGTCTGAGCCCTGTCATCGTTGGCTCAGCCTTCGGTTCCCGTGCGGCTGCCCGGCGTCGGGACATGGCTCGGCAGGCCCTCACGCAAAGGCCGGATATACTCGAATCCAAAACCGCAGCAGGCACCGATGACTTGTGCGCCCTGTCCGACCCAGCCACGGGCCGATTCCAAGAACGCCTTGGGGTTATCGCGATTGATGATATTTGGGTCCTGGCGCCGGCTCACATAATCCCCGCGGCGGTCGGCATCGGGATAGACGGCAATCGGGCCCGACCACTTGTCCTGCAAGACGGGAATGGCCTCGGTAGTGGCATCGACGGTCGTGTGAAAGATCGTCATCAGATCGCCGCCCAGCGGCAGAACCGCATCCAAACACTCTTCGAACGGCTCGTCGGAATAATGGCCCATCAAAAGCGCGCCGTCGTCGCCTTGGTAGGCCTTGAAGCCGGGCCAGGTCGGAAGCCCCGTTGCGAGGCAGGCTTCGCTAACCCATTTCGTATGCTCGCCGCTGCCGGTGCACTCCGCCAGGAGGAAGTCGACGCCGGACTCGACCAGAATCTCCGCTTGCTCGCGCAGGTTCGCCTTGCACTGCTCCTCAGTGTAGTCGCTCCAATCCCGGCGGAATATTTCCGGAAGTGGCTCATTACCGGTCAGAATTCCGTAATTTGAAACTGCGCCCGCGATGTAGACAGGCCGCTCCTTGGCTTTGCGGGCGCGCGCTTCCTGCGCGAGCACCACCGCACGCAGATTGAGTTCCCGCGTCAGGTCGCCCAGGCCCAATGGTTCAAGACAGGTACGCGCCGATGAGTAAGTGTTGGTAGTGATGATGTCGACACCGGCTTCGATATAGGTTTCGTGCATAAAGCGTACTGTGTCGGGATGGCTGTGTTGGGCAATTCCGGCCCAGGCCGTAACACCAATAGGCACGCCGAGCCCCTGCAATTGCGTGCCGACTGCACCGTCGAGAATAATGACTTCTCCGCCGTCGATACGTCCGCGCAGATCCTCGTATGCCGTCATCTCGCTGCCTCCTGATTCACCGGTCTAAGCCCCCTCGTCATCGGCTCAGCCGTCGGTACCCGTGCGGCTGCCCGGCGATGGAACATGGTTTGGCAGGCCATCGCGCAGGGGCCGGATATACTCGAACCCGAAGCCGCAGCAGCCCCCAATAACCTGTACTCCTTGGTCAACCCAGCCGCGAGCAACTTCCAAAAACGCCTCGGGCGCATCGCGGTTGACGATACTGGTGTCCTGACGACGGGCCACGTAGTCGCCGCGGCGGCCGGCGTCGGGATAGACGGCGATCGGGCCCGACCACTTGCTTTGCAAGACGGGGATGGCATCGGTCGTGGCATCCACCGTGGTGTGAAAGATCGTCATCAGATCGCCACCCATCGGCAGCACCTCATCCAGATCGTCTTCAAACGGATCGTTAGAGCGATGACCCGTCAATAGCGCGCCGTCGTCGCCATGATGGGCCTTGAAGCCGGACCAGGTCGGATGTCCGGTCGCGAGACAAGCCTCGATCACCCACTTCCTGTGCACGGTGCCGCCGGTTGGCTCCGCCAACAGGAAGTCGACGCCGGACTCAACCAGGATTTCCGCCTGCTCACGTAGATTCGCCCTGCACTGCTCCTCTGTATACGCACTCCAGCTAGCTTCCATCGGTGCAGGCAGCGGCTCGCCACCAAGCAGAATTCCGTAGTTCGAAACCGAGCCGGCAATGTAGACGGGCCGTTCCTTGGCCTTACGGTCGCGCGCTTCCTGAGCCAGCACGACGCCGCGCAGATTGATTTCCCGCGTCAGATCGCCCAGGCCCAGCGGTTCGAGGCAATGACGCGCCGACGAGTAGGTATTTGTCGTGATGATGTCGACACCGGCGTCGATATAGGTTTCATGCATGTAGCGCACGGTGTCGGGATGGCTGTGTTGGGCAATGCCAGCCCAGGCGGTGACGCCGATTGGCACGCCAAGCCCTTGCAGTTGCGTGCCGACCGCACCGTCGAGAATGATCACCTCTCCCTTGCCGATACGGTCCTTCAAATCCTTGTACATCTTCTTCACACTCCCTTTCTAATCTGGGACTAGCGCACCAAAGGGACGCGCCGGCACCTCTTGATTTCAAATCTCTCTACCCAATAAATCCTCTTCGAATGGGAAGGTATCCAGCCACTCGATGCCGGTCTCTGTCACCAGCACCTGGGTTTCGAGCTTGACACCCTCGGGGCCGCCGACCTCGCCCATATAGCTCTCGACTGCGAGCACCATGCTCTCCTCGATGACGCCGTCAACGTTAAGGTCTTGCGCCTTCTCCAGCGGATAAATATTCGGCCACTCGTCGCACATGCCAACGCCGTGAGCAACAAACCCGTAGGCCTGCGGCAGGTAAATATCCGGCACCTTGTAAGCCTTCTCAGCGAGCTCCTGGAAGCCAACGCCCGGCTTGATTAACGACATGTTGTGGTGCACCTCCTCGTAAGCCAAACCATAGAGCTTTCGCTGATTGTCGCTTGGCCGGCCTGGCTCGCAGAAATAGGTGCGGGAGAAATCGGTGCAATAGCCGAACGGGCCGATGACATCGGTGTCGAAGGCAACCAGCTCGCCGGCCCGCACCATGCGGTTCGAGGCCTCCTGAAGCCAGGGGTTGGTGCGCCCGCCCGAAGTCAGGAGACGACATTCGAGCCACTCGCCACCCAACGCAATATTGGCGTGGGCCATCAGCGCAAAGAGCTCGTTCTCGGTCACACCAGGCTCAAGCGCCTCGCGGATGCGTGCCGCGCCAACCTCGCAGACGGCAATCGAGATCGACATGCAGTCGATTTCTTCCTTCGACTTGATCGAGCGGGCGTATTCCATCCATTCCTGAGCGTCGAGCACGTCTATCTCGCGCGCGGCCAACGCCAATGTCTGGGCCGGTTCACAGCGGTCGAGCGCGAGCCGGCGATTACCGCCGCCATGCGCCGCCAACAGTTCGGCGATCTCGTCGGCCCATTGCACAACATGCGCAGGCGCGTTCTCGCCGACGTAGGCTCCGCGGCAATTTGTCGGCGGACGCATTTCGTCGATTGTTTCAAGTTCCGCAGCGCCGTGGGCAAAGTCTGGACTATCGAACAAGATCACCGGGCCTTCCGCGGAGACGAAGCAATACTGCCCAACCGGGAAGTGCATCCTGAAGACCGGCATGTTGGTGGCGCCGGTGGCGTAGCGAACATTCACGGGGTCGTAGAGCAAGGCGGCCGCTATGTCGCGCTCCTTGAGCTGCTGCTGAACGCGGTTCAGGCGATAGCCGCGCATCGCCCGCATATCGATCATTGGCCATGTGTCCTGAATGGTCCGGTCCGGCATGCGGCGCGCCACGGTGACCGGCGGCGAGAAGATGTTCGCTGGGCTCCTGCTACTTGGCACTACTCACCTCCCTGTTACGACACGTGATGCCCTCCTGCGCGGGGCTATCTTCGCGTCAACGTCGCGACCTTTGGCCGATCGCGTTCTCTAGACCGCAGCCTTCAGCGCATCGACAAGGTCCGTGCGCTCCCAGGAAAACCCACCGTCGGGCTCGGGTGGCCGACCGAAATGCCCATAGGCCGCGGTGCGCGCATAGATAGGTCGGTTGAGCACCAAATGTTCGCGAATGCCGCGCGGTCTCAGGTCCATCACCTCGACCAGCGCCTTCTCGAGCCTCGCTTCGTCGACTTCGCCCGTATCATGCAGATCGACATACAGTGACAGCGGTTTCGAAATACCGATGGCATACGAAACTTGAATCGTGCAGCGCTCTGCAAGTTCCGCCGCGACCACATTCTTCGCCAGATACCGCGCGGCATAGGCAGCGGAGCGATCGACCTTGGACGGATCCTTGCCGGAGAAAGCGCCCCCACCGTGCGGCGCGGCGCCGCCGTAGGTGTCGACGATGATCTTGCGCCCGGTTAGCCCACTGTCTCCGTCAGGGCCGCCGACCACAAACCGGCCGGTCGGGTTGACGTAAAATTCGTCCTCGTCGCACATCCAGCCGTCGGGCAGTACGTTTACGACATGCGGTCGAACGATTTCGCGCACCTGATCCTGCTCGAGGTCGCCACTATGTTGGGTCGAGACAACGACTGAAGTCGCGCGCACCGGCTTGCCATGTTCATAGAGCAGCGTCACCTGGCTCTTCGAATCGGGACCAAGGCCAGGTTCGGCCCCAGAATGGCGCGCCTCAGCGAGCGAGCGCAGAATGCTATGCGCATAGTGAATCGGCGCCGGCATCAGAACATCGGTCTCGCGGCAGGCATAACCGAACATGATGCCCTGGTCACCAGCGCCTTCATCCTTGTTGCCTCGCGCATCAACGCCCAAAGCGATGTCGGCGGATTGGGCATGAACAAAGACGTCAACGTTCGCCTTCTGCCAATGAAACCCTTCCTGCTCGTAACCGATTTCCTTTACACAGGCGCGCGCAACCTCTTCGATGTCATCGTGCGTGATTGAGTCGGGTCCGCGCACCTCGCCTGCCAGCACGATTCGGTTGGTTGTCGTCAGCGTCTCAAGGGCAACGCGCGCCTCCGGCTCCACGGTTAGGAAGGTATCGACGATCGCGTCCGATATCCGGTCGCAGATCTTGTCGGGATGACCCTCGGACACCGACTCGCTGGTAAACAGAAATCTCTCGTGTGTCATGGTGTCTCCCCGGTCATCTCGTTGCTGGTCGGCAGTGTTCTGCCATTATCATTGTCTAATCCAGCTTGCAAGCCGGCCATGCAAGCCTCTTGGCCGTCCTGTTAGTTTGCTTGGTAGGCGCGCCTCTCAGGGACCGCAATGAAGTTTGGACCTTCTCATCGAAGGGTATGTCCCGATCACAAACAGCGTTAATCCACTGGCCGTACAGTGACAACTCCCGAAAGCGATAAATGTGCACTTTCTCTGTCCCGTATTCTGGATCTGAAGCCCTGTACCGCGAAAATTCTCTCAGGAGTTGGCCGGGCATCGAGCTTCTCGCCGGCCTTGCGCCCGTCCATCCGACTTGCTCCGTGGTCGCTTTACACTCGGTCATGACTCAGGCCCGGCGCCGGCTGATAACGAAGGACTCGTCGTAGAACCAAAGGCCACCGTGCTTGTGGAGAATATCGGCCGTCGCTTCGAGGTAGTCACGGCTCGCGATCACATCGTCGAGTCGATCATCGTCGATCTGACCGACATAGATGGCCGCATTCCAGGCAGCGAGCAGCGTCGAGGTTCCAATGCTGTTGCTGATCTCCGAGGGCAGTGTATGCATGTCATAACGAAACACCGCCCGCTGGTCGGAATATGCATTGAAATTGAGATCGCGATGCTTGCCGGCCAGTCGTTCCTTGAGCGACTTGAGCAACACGTGACGGTTGGCGACAAAAGGATCCTCACCTGGCCATACCCTTTGGATTATCTCGAGGCCAGGGTCACCACCGTAGGACTGAATGACCAGCATCCGCCCACCCGGCGCAATGCTGTCGGCCAACGGCGCCAGAACTCGATCGACTTTGAACTCAACCGGATTGCTCAGGCGGTAGGGCTGCGAGACGATAAGCAAATCGTAATTGCCGAGCGTCTCACCCGGCCGCGGAATAACCCGGTCGAGAAGGAATTTATGATCCTCCCGATAGAGCACGAGCACTGAAGGGCGCGTGTAGAGGGGGTTCCCCGTCTTCTCGCTCTGGCGGACCTGCCAGCCGTGAGTCAACGTCGGTTGCAGTGCCCTGATCTGCTCGTCGAATTCGTGCGCCGTCGTTCCGGTGAGTGGCACCTCCTGCCAGTTCAGGGCCGCAGCAGCTTCCATCGATTGCGGCTTCAGACGGGGCGCCTCCGTATAGTAGAGATTGGTGACGACTTGCACGGTTGCTGGATGCTCGACCAGGCGGTCCGACAGTTTCAAGAGGCTGAGCCGGGTGTCCTCCAGGCTGATTTCCTTGCCGACAATGAAGAACGGCATCGTCGGATAACGCCGGTGCATGTGCCGCATAACGCGCGCCAGCACCGTACCGTCTCCCATCCCCGCATCGAACAGTCGTAGCGCCGGCGGCCGTGGATGCAGGTGGGCGAGTTCCATGCCGACGCGCTCTGCCGTTACCCACTTCTCGTCGCAGGTGTTTATGAACATCAAATACTTCTGGCGGTTGTCGTAGAATCGGAACGCCCGGCTAGACGCGGCAACAATCTTCGACGGATCGTGAGGAGTGAGTGCATCCACGCTTGGTGATGCGGTGGTGTCCGAGCCTCGCCGCGCAAATACGTCACGCCCGTTTCCACTATTGCCTGGCGCCGATTGGTCCCGCATGAATGCCCGCACGCGCTCCATGGTCCGGGTTGTGACACGGCCACCATTGCGAATCCGGCCGACGAACTTGCCATCGTTCACCGCCAGTCGCCCAAAAGTGGACTCAGCACAACCGCTGCGGCGGCAGTAGTCCTCAATTTCGGCGATCAGGGTTTGCGCTTCGTCCATGATGCTGTCCCTTAGGACCGACGGACAGCCCTGTCAAACAAATTCTTCCTACGCGAGAAGTGGGATATGCGAGTGGGATTTATCCCTCATCAATTACTAACCTAGCATAAGTCATCAACTATCTGATATTAACAACTAAATTCTATTATCCGCTAATTCTTCTGAAAATCAAAAAATGGAAGGCGACACGGTTTCGGCTAAATCTCGAAGAATTCTCTGTAAATCTATGGGATGTAGGATATATCCCACCCACCAAATCACCGCGCTGGCGCAGGTCGGCAGCACTGCCAGCAGACCGATTACGGTCGGTTTTTCGCCCACCAACGCTAGTTGTTATGTCGACGACTCGGCGGGCTGACCATTTCACCTTACCACTCGGTCGAACGGAACCAATAGCGAAACCGCTCCGTCAGCCAGCCGTCCTGCTTGCGTGCAAGGATCCATTTATTAAGATATATAAGCAGGTCGCGGTCGCCCAACCGCACGGCGATTGCATTCAGCCCGCCATTTAGGGTCTGCTCGCCAAACGGCATATATAGCCCTTCGGAGTTCTCCAGCGACCACAGCCTCGGATGCGGCTCGGGAGCGACCGCTGCATGCGCTTCACCCAACAGTATGACCTCGATTGCCCGGGCATGTGACTCGAAATGTCGATGCTCGGCCTCGGGAAAGGTCTCCTTTGCAACGTTCGAGGCTTGTGAAAAACGTCGGCTCGCAATCACAAACTCAGGCCGATTGAGCGACTCAAGATTGGAGATACGTCTGGCAAGCGTGCGGCTGGCAACAACGCTCTCTCCAAAGGCGCCTTCGGGCACATAGGGTTCGGTAAACACCGCCGTCGCCTGCCGGTGGGGGGTGACCGCCATACTGCTGACGATCGCATCGAATCGCCTTGCGACAAGCGCCGGAATAATCGACCCGAAGGTGGTGGGTACCGCAGTGTGTTTTACGCCCATATCACGGGCCAGCCGCTTTGCAACGTCGATCTCGAAGCCGACATAGACGCCGTGCTTGTTGCGAAACGCCCATGGCACAGCGCGCACGAAGGCGGCTCGAAATACGCCGCGCTGCTTGATGCCGGCCGGGACATCGCCAGCCGGCGCCGTCGCCGTGGTGGCGTCCAAAGACTGTGAGGCGGCGCTTGGTATATCCGGAACACCCAGCAACAGGACACCAAAACAGACGGCGACCAGCCCGGAAGCGCCACCCTCACGCATCATACTTCCCGGTGAACACACCGTGCGAAGCGTATGTCCCTGGGACTTCATTGGCGATCGCTATCGATGGCTTCAGCCCGGTTCCTCATAGCCCTCGACCACGATCATCTGCAAAGTGCCCGCTCCTTCGCGGAACTTCTTCGCTGCCTGGTACTCTGGCGACGCAAAATTCGCCACCACAGTCTCGTAGTCCGGCCATTCGAGAATTGTCGCCTGAAAGTCGACAGGATCGCCTTCAACGACCTTTTGGCGGCCGCGAAACGCCAGAACCTTGGCGCCGGCTGCAGTCGACAATACGCCGGCGCGTTTACCGTATTCCGACCACTTCTCCATATCCGTGATCTTCGAGAAGTTTATCGAGTAGGCCTTGGGTGGCATCTTTAACTCCCTCCTTTTGAACTACTTTCAGATCGATGGTATCGAACTTTCGACCGATCCGGTGATGCGATGATCGCAGGCGGGCCGCGCCTTGAACAG
>CAZCVU010000067.1:0-9495 GCA_964501745.1 uncultured Flavobacteriales bacterium
GCAGATACTCGCGCACCAAGACGTCAACGCCGGACCGGTCTATAGCGTTCGCCGTGCCGTCCGCGTCAAGACGCACGGCAACTGCGAACGTCTTCAGCTCGACCTTGAGTGCGTGTTGCGCGCGGTAGTCAGGATGTGCAACACGCGGCCCGCAGCTCGCCAGCAGTCCGGCAACAACCAAGACGGCTGGAATGCTAAGCTTCTTCGGTAGCCCCATAGTTAGACGATATGCGAGGCGCATCAATTCATCTACTCCATGATATAGCCGAATGGACCGCGTAACGTCGGGACCTCGTCCGGATTCCATGGTTTGGCATATTGTTTGTACAACCGTCCCATCAAGAACAGGTCGAAATCGCTCGCGGGTACGAAGCCGTCGGTCGGTAGCGAAAGTTCTTGCCCTTCGCCCATTGGTCGCACCAAGAACGCACGCACAAGGACCACAAGTTCGGTCTCGTTGCGCTGGAATTCAATACTGCGGAACAATGCGCCCAGAACCGGAATATCCTTGAGCCAGGGCACGCCGTCGATCTGGTTGAACTCATCGGCCTGCAAGAGGCCCGCGATCATCAAGCTACCGCCGCTTGGCATGTTGACAGTACTGTCGGCACGACGAACCGAAAGGCCAATCACGTCGACCGTTTGATTGTTGTTCCCAAAGGGGAGGACAAGCACGTTCTCTGCTGCCTGCCGGCTGACTTCTGTCGCCACCTGCAGGCTGATCTGGTTGCTGCTCAGCACGACTGGCGTAAAACTCAGGCTGACACCAAAATCGCGGAATTCAATGAGCAGGTTGCCCTGGCTATCGATGCCGGAGGGAACGGGAATTTCGCCGCCGGCGAGGAAGTTTGCCGTTCGGCCGGAAATTGCGGTGAGCGTCGGCTCTGCCAATGTCTTGACGAGACCTTGACGTTCCAAGGCGGTGAATGCGGCCTGCCCGAGACCGCGGGAGTCGATGCCAATGGTTCCGCTGACGGCGCTTGCGAAGGCACTGCCGCCTGCGGTCGTGAAAGAGATCTGGCGGTCGCCGCGAATCACCTTGTTGAACGTCGTGGCAACGCCAAGATTTCTCAAGGCACTGCGCTGAAATTCGGCGATACGCACCTGCAGCAGAACTTGCTGATCCTCCAGCACCGTCGTCATATTGATGATATCGGTATCCTCTTCAACAAAGCGGCGCGCGATGGCTGAAGCATCCGCTGCCTCCTTCGCCGAGCGTACAGTGCCGGTAATGACGATGTTGTCATTCAATGCTTCGAGATCGATGTTCGCATCGGGGAGCAGGGAGGCAACTGCAGCTCGCACTGCCGAAAGGTCGATCTCGACCTGAACCGCGACGTGCAGTACGACGCTGCCATCCTGTCCGACAAAGAAGAGATTGGTTGTGCCAAGTCCGCGGGCGACGAGATAGACCTGTTGCGATGTCCGCACGATGGCGTCGACGATCTCAGGGTTAGCGACGATTATGTCGCGTACCGGTTGCGGCAGGTCGACGAGATGCACCTTGTTGAGCGGAACAGAGATCGTTTGTGGCGGTGGCACCTCATTTGGTGCAGCCAGTGGCTCCAGGGCGAGCGGCACCACGCGCTGTGCAGTGGCCCCGGCCGCAATGGCCGTCCACACGGCCAATCCCAATACCGCAGCCAGCAACACGCGTGGGGTCTTACACTTCACTTGCGCCTCACTTGCTCGGAAACGCTTGTGTGGTGGAGGTGACACCGCGAAAGACCTTCACCTTGAGCTTCGGTGAGGGTGGGGGCGTGGCTGGCTTCGGCGTCGGCTTCTCCTTAACCTCGGGGCTGGCAAATGTCTTTGATAGCGTCGGACTGATCTCGACGTCCGTAGTGTAGACGCCGGTCTTATCCTGTGCTGCGTCGTCTGCGAGGCTGCGGAGCGACAGGCTGATCTGGCCCATCGCCTTCGCGGTGGCGATGGCCCCGGCCTGTTTCGGCGTCACCTCGACTGTGACCGTCTTAACAATCATTGCTTCCCCCTCAAGGTCGTTGAACGACTGGTCGACAGCTATGACATGCACGTTGTGAACGATGGTTTCAGAGGTGTGGCGGATGATGGTGCCGGCGATCACCGGCGTGACGTTCTCACCGTCATCGCCCGAGGTCGCCTGGTAGTCTTTGCGTACGTCATGGGTCAAAACTATATCGACGTGATCCCCGGGAAGAATAAATCCTGCCGCGCCACTGGCTGCCGTAACGGGAATGGCGACCGCGCGCATGCCCGGACTCAAGGCGCCGGCGAGAAAGCCCGGTCTGTCGCGTCGAAAGACCATCGCCTCGCTGAACGGTGTGCCCTCAATGATGCCGCGGCGGACTACAGCGCCGACGAACTGCTTTTCGAGCTCCTCGTCTTCAGTTTCAGCTGATATGAAGCTGTCGCCAATCGTGTCTTCCGGCCACGGCTGCCAACGAATACTGCCTTGCGAAATTGTCGAGCCGGCGGGCAGATCGGTGTCGGCGACCAATACGAAGACGTCTGAAACAGGGGTCGTGTCTTGCTCGACTTCATCGGCGACCGTCGTCTGTGCGTCGAGCAAACGCTCGACGAGAAAAGCGGTTCCGCCCGCAGCGAGCAGCGCAAATGCGATCAGTCCGATGATTACGGTGCGCATGACGGCGGAAAACTCCGATTACGAAAGAATAGGCAGTCAGCTACACAGGAAAACAAAGTTTAATCGAGGAAGTAAAAGAATAACATAATTCCGTACTGTCGAGTATGGTTGATACTTACTTATGGGCTATGGAAAAATCGTGATTTGGCTAATTTCCTGAACGCATGATCGTCGCCAACATTACGTTCTTTGACCATCCGAGTCGTCAGACCCGACTGATTCATGCGGATTTGCGACCGGACCGGTGTCTCTAATACTGCCATAAATGGCCAGTTCAACCTGTCTCATGCTCGGTTCGCAGTACTTAATGCTCTGATTTACCTGATAAATCTTCAAACTCCTGGATGCGGTGAAGGATCGCACTGCGCGGATTCGACTTGTTAAGTCTGTCAAATCGTCGCTAAGTTTGTCGATACAGGGAGCGTCGGCGCGGTCTTAGCGGGTTCTGGTTTGACGGGCTCGCCCCGCACCGCGTTTGGCGTTCCGACAAAAGTCAATAAAAGAGGTCATTGGTGTCGGACGAAATTCAGCGTGACGTGGCTGATACAGCGGAAGTCTCAAGCCCGCCGGCAAGCGCGCGCAGACTCGACAACATCAGCTTGCTGGAAGGTCTCCCTGCCAGTGCGCTGCGCGAAATAGAGCCGAAGTGCCGGTGGCTTGCATTTGGCGCCCACGAGACGGTGTTCGACCGCGACGACAATACACAGGAAGTATATTTCATCGTCAGAGGTACCGTCCGGGTGATGAACTATTTGGGCGACGATCGTGAAGTCGCCTTGGCCGATCTGCAGGAAGGCGACCACTTTGGCGAGTTGTCGGCGGTCGACAGCCAAGAGCGCTCGGCCCGCGTCGTCGGCAGCGACAATTGCGTTATCGCCGCACTGCCTCGGGAACATTTTCTCGCCATACTACTTGAGCACCCGCGCGTCGCTTTGCGCCTGCTCGACCATTTCGCCAATATTATCCGGAATATGAATAAGCGGGTCTCATCGCTCAGTTCAATGTCGCCACATCAGCGCATCTATGCCGAACTATTGCGAATGGCCGAACCGAATCCTCTCGGCGACGGAAGCTGGGTAATCAGAACCGTACCTCTACATAACGAGATCGCAAGCTGGTCCGGAACAGAGAAGACGGAAGTTGCGATGGCGATAGGGAATCTGGTGCGGGACGGCGTTTTGCAGCGCAAGCACAAGACGTTCGTGGTCAAGGATCACGCAAAGCTGAAGCTGCTGGTGAATATGTAGCCGGAGCATCCGAGGGTGGGCGAACGCTGCCCCGGCAGCGGTAGGTTCCCACGCAAGATTCACGATTGAGAAGCGCGGTGGCGGGAGAAATGAAACGGTGTGGGGCCAGGCAATCCGATCCAGTCGCCGACTCCGGCGTGATATTGTTGGGGCGACGGCCCTTGAGTACGGACTAATCGCCGGCGCCATTGCCATTGTCATTGTCGGCGGGATCGCGCTGCTTGGTGGACAGGTCGCCGCCTTGTTTCAAGCAGTCGTCAGTGCATTTGGAGGATAGCTTGTCGTTCGCCACACGATCGATTTTGAGAGGATTTTCCGCGACTCTTCTGATCGCAGGTTTCGTGAGCCTCGTCGCGCTGTCGGTCGAGGCCGGCGAAACGACCGGCTGGGCGGCATACAAGAGTGGAGACTATGCCGCGGCCTACAAAGCCTTTCTCGAGCGCGCCCAAGCCGGGGATGCCAACGCGCAGCATAACTTGGCAGTGTTGTACGATCTCGGCCAGGGTGTACCGCAGGATCTCCGGGAGGCGGCGAAGTGGTACCGACTGGCGGCGGGGCAAGGTCACGCCGTGTCGCAAAACAACCTCGGTATCATGCTCGAGAACGGTCGGGGTACGGAGCAGAATCCGGCTGAGGCCGCCAAGTGGTATCGCAAGGCTGCCGAGCAAGGCCAGGCCATCTCGCAGCATAATCTTGCCTTGTTGCTCGAAAAGGGCGCTGGCCTGCCGGTCGACCATTCAGAAGCGGCGCAGTGGTTTCTGAAAGCTGCCGAACAGGGGCTGGGCGACGCGCAGCACAATATTGCCTGGATGTATGCTCAAGGCATCGGTGTGCCGCCGGATCGCGCTGAGGCGGCAAAGTGGTATCTCAGGGCGGCGGAGCAGGGCCGCGCGATATCGCAAAACAATCTTGGCAATCTCTACGAGTTAGGTCAGGGCGTTGAGCGCGACTACCGCGCGGCGATGATGTGGTATCGCCGTGCTGCCGATCAGGGTCTGGCAAACGCTCAGTACAACGTTGGTTGGCTATACGCGAATGCCGTCGGTGTACCGCGTGACAATAATGAGGCGGCACAGTGGTATCGCCGCGCCGCTGAGAACGGCCTCGCCGATGCTCAATTTAGTCTGGGAGCTCTCTATGAGGTCGGCGATGGCCCGCGGAAAGACTACGGCGAGGCGCTACGATGGTATCGCCTGGCGGCTAAGAACGGTCATGCGCAGGCTGGTGATGCGATGGAAGCATTAAGCGCTCGCGGCGTCACCGTCGTGCCCGCAAAGAGTGGCATCTCAGATCGACCGTCGCCACTGGCATCGGCCGCGAGCGCGGCGGCGGCCAAATTGGCGCCAAAGCCGGGGCCGAAGCCGGAGCCGCCAACGACGCTTGACGCGATTGACACGGTGAAAGGCAAGGCCGGCGCGACCCTTCCGCCGCGCGCGGCACGTCGTGTGTCGCTAGAGACGCCGACGGTCAACATGGGCCGCGCGGACAACGCTAAGTATACTGTTCAGGTGGGCGCCTTTCGGCAAACCGAGAACGCCGGAGATATGATGCTCCGATTGGCCAAGATCGGGCACCAAGGCGAGCTCATCGAGCGGTTGGATGGAAAAGGCCAAACCTGGTTTGTCGTACGGGTCGGCCGATTCGAAGATAAGGGTAGTGCCGGCAAGTTAGTGGCCCGATTAAAGAAGCAAGGCCTATCCGCCATTGTTGTTTCCGCCAAAGGTTCCGCAAAATAGCCGGCATAAGGCAAATCCAACCTGCTCGAGAGCGTTGGCGTCGGTTCGGTCTGGTCAGCTATGTTGGGACCGCGTGGCACCAAGAATTTGCAGGCGCTGTCTGCAGTGTAACGACAGCTCTGACCATATGCGCGCGCAGGACATGCTAAACTTTCCTGCGCCAACGACCAATCTTGTGGGAGATGATGAATGTCGGAACCGCTGAGCGAAAACATCAAGAGCTACCACGCGCACGTCTACTATGACGCCACGTCGAAAGAGGCGGCAGCGCATGTAAGGCTTGGCCTTGAAGATCAATTCGAGGCTGTTTACGGACGTTGGCATGACAAGCCGGTGGGACCGCATCCGCGGTGGAGCTATCAGGTCGAATTTGATGCCAAACTGTTCGACAAACTGATCCCCTGGCTTGCCCTTAATCGACGCGATCTGACTATCTTCGTGCACCCGAATACCGGCGCGGCGATCCCCGACCACACAGACTATGCCATGTGGCTTGGGCCGAGCGTAGAGCTCAACATCGACGCTTTCGGTTGAGGCGGTCGCGGGGCGCAGGCAGAACCAGTTCGCGAGTGGTCTGGACTTCTGACTTAGGCTCTTCGACTATTTCTTTCGGAAAGTTTCGAGCGTGACCACGTTGTCGTCCGCGATGGTCGACTGCGGCGGTGCTTCCTCGGCTGGTGCGAGCTTGATCGCACGCCGCTTTTCGGTCTCGGATTTTGCAGCAGGTTTCTCGGAATCTTCTTTGATATCGCCCTCCGGCCGGCCGTTCTGAAATTGTAGCGCAAAATTGACAGAGGGATCGGCAAAGGCCGTGATCGCCGCGAACGGGATGTGTAAACGCTCCCGCACGTCGTCAAAGCTGAGCGAGACCGCAAAGGTGTCGTTCTCCACTTCAAGTCCCCAAAACTGGTACTGCAACACGATCGTCATGTCGCCGGGATACCGTTCGCGGAGATGATCGGCAATCTCGACGCCTGGATGGTCGGTAAGAAATGTGAGATAGAGTTGATGATTGCCGGGCAAGCCGCGCTCGGCGACCTCGGTAAGCGTCGTGCGGACGACCTTCCGCAACGCGTCTTCGACCATCTGGTCATATCTTAGGAGATCGTCGCTCATCGTTCTCCGATAGTTTCCCGCGCCCTCTTGATGGTTGGAACTCTTGCGAACTCAGGACGGCCCCACGATGACACTTATACCAAACAAAGTGGGGGGCTTCTGTTGCCCGGTGCCCCCCGAACCGCGCTTACTTTGAGTCGCCGTTAGGCGAATTAAGCAGCGAGTGCGAGTTTGTTGTCATTCGCACCTAAAGGTTGGCCCGATAACGGCGGTACCATGCCGGGAACAAACCTTGCCTTTACCACGCGCGTCGATCCTGTTTCGCCCCCTCAATCGGTGCCGGCCGTCGGCACGCCGGAAAGAAGTGGTGGAGGCGCCGGGTACTGCCCCCGGGTCCGCTACGCTTATTCCACAAGGCGTTTAGCGCCATAGTCGGTTACCCGACAGATTCAATATAGGAACGGTGGTGGCCTGGAGACAAGGGCGCTTGCGCACCTAGTTCGTCGAATCGCGTTGCCGCCTTCCGCCGCCGCACATTTTTTTGACAATCCTTCGATCCAAGATCGACTACGACTTTCTCGGATCGCTGGAGTCCTGTAACCTAGGCGCCATGCGGCAGTATCTCGACCTTCTGCGCCACGTGCGCGAGACGGGCGCTCGCAAGGACGATCGTACGGGCACGGGAACGCTTAGCGTATTCGGCAGCCAGATGCGCTTCGATCTCAAACAAGGGTTTCCGCTTGTTTCGACCAAGAAGCTGCATCTGAAGTCGATTATCTATGAGCTGTTGTGGTTCCTGCGAGGAGACACCAACACCGGCTATCTGAAGCAGCATGGCGTTAGAATCTGGGACGAGTGGGCCGACGAAAAAGGCGATCTCGGCCCGCTTTACGGTGCGCAGTGGCGCTCGTGGCCGGCGCCGGACGGCCGGCAAATCGATCAGATTTCAGAGTTGATCCAGGGAATCAAGAGCAATCCCTCGTCACGCCGTCACCTGGTCTGCGTCTGGAACGTGGCCGAGCTTGAGCAGATGGCATTGATGCCGTGTCATTGCCTGTTCCAGTTCTATGTCGCCGATGGCCGGCTTTCCTGCCAACTCTACCAGCGCAGCGCGGATCTGTTTCTCGGCGTTCCGTTCAACATCGCCTCCTACGCACTGTTGACCATGATGGTGGCGCAGGTAACGACGCTCGAGCCGGGTGATTTCGTACATACCTTTGGCGATGCGCACATCTATCTGAACCATCTGGAGCAGGTGGATGAGCAGCTGCAGCGTGCGCCCTATCCGTTGCCGACGATGCGGCTCAATCCGGAGATCGACGGTATTTTCGCCTTCGACTATGACGACTTCACACTCGAGAACTATCGCTTCCACCCGCACATCCCGGCACAAGTTGCGGTCTAGAGCTGGCGGTCAATAAACCCGTGCGCGTCTCTTTGGTGGCGGCTATGGCCGCAAATCGGGTGATCGGGCTGGACGGAGCGCTACCCTGGCGCCTGCCGGCGGACCTTAGGCATTTCAAGCGCGTCACCATGCGAAAGCCAGTCGTCATGGGGCGCAAGACTTGGCAGTCGCTTCACGTCCGGCCGCTGCCAGGCCGCACGAATATCGTCCTGACACGCGACTCAAGCTTCAAGGCCGACGAAACGGTGATCGTGCACTCGCTCGACGAGGCGCTCGACGCCGCGGCTGGGGAGCATGAAGTAATGGTAATCGGCGGCGAGCAGGTCTATCGACTGGCGTTGCCGCTAGCAAACCGCATCTATCTGACGGAGGTGCACAAGGACTTCCATGGCGATGCTCGGTTCCCCGAATTCGATACCGCCCGTTGGCGTGAGGTCAGTCGCGAAGACCATGGCGCGGAGGCCGAGACGCCTGCCTACAGCTTTGTCGTACTGGATCGCGTCGAGATGCCGACCGCCTAGCTGCTCACGTGTCTATCTGCCGTCGGAGTTAACCGTTGAGTGCGTGTGCATGCCAGGCGACGTGATCGCCGACAAAGGTAGCGATAAAGAAGTAGCTATGGTCGTAGCCGTCCTGCATCCGGAGCTCGAGCGGGATACCTGCTGCCTCGCAGGCATCGCTGAGAAGATTGGGCTGAAGTTGCTCGTCTAGAAACGGGTCGGCGGTGCCCTGATCGACCAGAATCTTCTCGGCCCGTGCGCCTGAGTCGATCAGTGCGCAGGCGTCGTAGTGCTGCCAAACTGCCTTGTCTGAGCCAAGATATCCGCCGAGCGCCTTCGTTCCCCAAGGGCAGCGTGTCGGCGCGCAGATCGGTGAAAACGCGGAAATTGAGCGGTAGGTTTTAGGATTGCGGAGCGCGCAGACGAGTGCGCCATGTCCACCCATCGAATGTCCGAAGATGCCCTGCCGCGAGCTGTCGCCGGCAAAGCTGGCAAAGATCAGATCCGGCAGTTCCCTGGTTACATAGGAATACATCCGGTAGTGTTCCGACCACGGTGCTTCCGTCGCATCGACGTAGAAGCCGGCGCCGCTACCAAAATCATAGTCGTCATGCTCGCCGGGCAGTTCGAGACCGCGCGGGCTGGTGTCGGGCGCAACCAGCATTAGGCCATGCTGGGCCGCAAAGTGTTGCGCGCCGGCTTTGACGGTGAAGTTCTCTTCGGTACAGGTGAGGCCAGAGAGAAACCACAGAACTGGCACCGGTCCCGCCTCGGCCTGAGATGGCTGAAACAGCGCAAACTTCATGGCCGTGCCTGTTTCTGAGGAGGCATGGCTGTAGACGCCCTGGATGCCGCCAAAACACTTCTGCTCGCTGATCGTTTCGATTGCGCTCATGGCTTACCGTCGCTGTAGATAGATGCGGGT
>CAZCVU010000068.1:0-9431 GCA_964501745.1 uncultured Flavobacteriales bacterium
TTAGCCCCAAAGAAATCAGGCAATACGCGGACTACTTGTACCAGCAACCATCTACCCGAAAACGTGTGCCCAAAGCCTTCATGCAAGCCCGCTGTCAGAGGCGGGGCAACTAGTCGAAATGCTTGGCTTGATGTGATGCGCGCCGGGAAGTCTTGCCGGCCGGCAAGTTGTGGGTGCGCCGGATGACGTCGCCGAGCTTGCGCACGCCTTCGTCGATCTGCGCTTCGTTACACGTGGCGAAGCACAGCCGAATGAATTTGTTTTGGGGGTTCGACGCGAAATAGCCGCGCCCGGAGAAAACCGCCACTCCCTCTTGCTCGGCCATTACCGTCACTTCGTCACAGTTGGTCTGCGCCGGCAGCTCGAGCCACATGTAGTAACCGCCCTGAGGCGACCGGAACCGTATGTCCGGCATGTACTCTTGAACGGCCCTGACCATCGCGTCTCTGTGCGAGGTGTAGACGGGAAGGAGTTCGCGAACGTGCTCGTCGATCTTTCCGGTCTTGAGGCACTCGAGGATGATCCGCTGGGTGAGGGGGCACGACCCCCCATCGGTCTTTCGGGTCGCCATACGATAAACGAGGTCCGCATCCGCGTTCACCCATCCGACCCGGATGCCGGGGCCGAATATCTTGGAAAACGTCCCCGCCCCAATGACGCGGCCATGGCTGTCGAACGACCTGATCGGCGGCACGGGCGCACCCCCAAATCGTAGGCGCCGGTAGGGATCGTCCTCGACAATATAAAAATCAAACTCCTCGGCCAGGTCGACCAGCTTGCGGCGGCGATCCTCCGACAACGTGATGCCGGTTGGATTGTGAAAGTCGGGAACGTCGTACAAGAGTTTGGGCAGGGGCCGGCCTTCCGAACGCATCTGCTGGAGCGTCTTCTCGAGTTCGTCGGCCCTCATGCCGTCTTCATCCATATCGACCTCGACGGTTAAGGCCCCATGGTTCCCCAAAATGTGAAGGGCGGTAGCGTAGCTTGGACGGCTGACGATAACGCTATCGCCTTTTTCAACCAAAGTTCGTAGCGCCAGGTCCAGTCCCTGCTTCGCCCCGTTCACGACACAAATGTTATCGCGCCCCACCTGAACCCCGTCTTGACCGACATATCGGACGATCTCGTCGCGCAACTCAGTCAGACCAAAGAGGGGCCCGTACTGAAGCACCTCGGTGCGAAAGTCGCGCGCCGCGTTGGCGGCCTCAAGGCTGACATCCGGCAACATCTCGGGAAACGCGTAACCGCCCCCAAGCGCAATCAGGTGGGACGGCACACCTTGCGGCAGCGGCTGGCCCGAGATTGCTCCTTGCGTATTCGATCGATTGTCGTCCATCAGGAGCCTCTTCGAGTTGGACGTGCCGCTTTCAGTTCGGCTGGTGCAGTAATTCGTGCTTCAGGTCTCGACCGGGGCCGGCCCCAAACTACTCAACAGAACCTGAGGGCAAACTGCATCTTGTGCAACCGACAGAGTGACATTATCATGAAATATATCGATAAAATGACGATCTAAATTTCATTTTGTCGCATATGTTTGAACATGGTTGATCGTGTGTCTCGTCATAGAGGGGAGAGCGAGCGGGATGGCCAAGGAATTTATCGACAACTTTGATCGGCAGTTGATTGCGCTCTTGCAGAGCAATGCTCGGGAGTCCACGACGAACCTTTCGAAGAAACTCGGCATCGCGCGGACAACGGTGCATGAGAGAATCGCGCGATTGGAAAGAAATGGCGTAATCAAGGGGTATTGTGCCGTATTAAACCGTGACCCGTTTGAACAGTACAATCAGTGTATGATCATGTTGGATATTGCAAAACAGAGGCAAAATAGCATTTTGGAACGTCTCAGAAGGCTTCCGGAGCTAAAACTGTTGCAGTCTGTGAACGGAGAGTGCGATCTATTGTGCTGGTTAGAAGTACCGCAGCTTGAGGATATCGACGCTTTGTTGGGGGAAATCACAGCATTCGAAGGTATCAAGGCCGCTCGGTCCATGGTTGTACTCGCCACGAAGATCGATCGTCGCTCCTACTCCGTGATGAACCAGACTGCAGGGGATGCGAGATCCATCAGCCGCGGCGAAGCAGGCTGAGTAGATCTGCCGCGGGCGGCAGGCGCAGGTTTTCAGCCGCGAGCGAAACATATTGACATTAAGGCCGTCATTTCGGCGAAATTTCACGAGATACGGGTATTTTGTCTGTAGAAACGGAGATGTGTTGAGTCTACCGTTAGGCTCTAAAAGCTGTATTTTGGTTTCAGCACCTCGGGAGGTTGTATCATGTCCAAATCAAAGAAGAGTGGCTCGACGAAAACGTTCTCACGACGCCATGCCTTGAAGCTGGGATTGGCTGCCGGGGCGGTGGTTTCCGCGCCGGCTTACATTCGTTCCGGCTGGGCCAAATCAAGAAAACTGATCATTGCGAATTCCGGCGGTCAGATGGGGGAGTCGAAGCGGACAGCGCTGTATGATCCGTTCACCAAAAAGACCGGTATCGAGATCCAGACCATCTCCGGCAATGATTTCGCCAAGATCAAGCTGCAAGTGGAGAATAACGCTGTCGAGTGGGATATCGTCGACGTGGGCCACGCCGCGTTGCCGACGGCCAACCGTCTCGGTCTGTTCGAGAAATTAGACGAGAAGATTGTTGACTGGAAGGGTGTCGTCAAGTCGGCGCAGAATCCGTTCGCCGTAGGCGGGACAATTTACGCCGGGGGAATCGGTTATACCACCGACCGTTTGAAGGCCCCAATGACGTGGCCGGAGTTCTTTGACGCCAAGAATTTCCCGGGTCGCCGCGGCATCAGAACCCGTGTTAACGACACGCTCGAGATGGCGGCCATGGGGAGCGGTGTCGCGCCGAGTGAGGTGTTTCCCATCGATGTTGAAAGAGCCTTTAAGGCGCTCGATAGGATCAAGCCCCATGTGTCGCACATGATATCGGCGACGTCGCAGACGGTGTCCCTCATCCAGCAGAACGAAACCGACTTCACCTTTACCTACACGAATCGCGTAAAGAAAATGCAGGATGCGGGGGTTCCAATGGACTTCTCGTTCAAGCAGAACATCTGCGGCATTGCCTGGACCGGGATGCTCCGTGGATCGAAGAACCACGATGCCTCCATGCAGTTTCTCAACTTCATGTTAGAAGCCGACCGCCAAGCCGAACTGGCCAATCTTTCCTACTCCGCGCCCACCAACGCGGATGGGATGCCTATGGTTGATCCGGCGGTTCGCAAATGGCTCCCGGACGTGGCTTCCAAGAACAACTGTTTCACCGATGCCGAGTGGTGGAGCAAGAACCTTGAGCCGCTCACCATTCGCTACAAGGAATGGATGCTGACCTGATGTTCGTCTAGCCTGCAGAGAGCGGCCCGGTCGCACGACCGGGCCGCAGCAGGGCCATGACATGGACAAAACAGGGTATTCCTTCGAGGCGAGTGACGTTCTATTCGGTCTTGCCGACTCGCTGCCGAACGATGGCAAGACATTCGGCTACGTAAAAGTACCCTATTCGAGCGATGTGTCCGCTTACGGCTTCATCGCGGTGCCCATCGCAATTATTGGAAATGGCGATGGGCCGACCGCGCTCCTGATGGCCGGAACACATGGCGACGAGTACGAGGGCCAGGTCGCCCTCGCCCGGATCGCGCGCACCTTGACGCCGGAGCCAATGACGGGGCGCGTCATCATCGTCCCCATGGCCAATGCGCCCGCGGCGCATGCCGGGCGACGAAATTCGCCCATCGACAGCCTCAACCTGAACCGCATATATCCGGGGGACGTGCGGGGTATGCCGACGGCGATGATTGCCAGCTACCTCGAATGCCACGTGATGTCGGCGGCTGATATCGTCGTCGATCTGCACAGCGGCGGCGGCTCCCTGCGATACTTGCCGTGCGCAACAATAATGGACCATACCGACGCCACCGAACGCGCACGACGACTCGCCCTCGCATTAGCCTTTGGCGCGCCGTCCGTTTTGATCTCACACGGTTTTGAAGAACGGAATACCACCGGCGCCGCCAGAAGAGCGGGAGCGATTCGAGTCGGTACCGAAATTGGCGGCGGCGCGAGCGCGGAAAGAGCGTTGGTCGATCTCGCGTTCGACGGCGTCATGAACATACTCGCCTGGAGTGGCATCGTGCCCGAGTCGTTTGCAAAGCAAAGCCAAACGCCGGCGGACGCGATATACGAAACGGTCCAGGAACGGGACTTTGTATACGCGCTGTCCGACGGGCTCTTCGAGCCCGCCGTCCTCTTGGGCGACAGAGTGGAAGAAGGCGACCTGGCGGGGTTCCTGCACGATCCGTCGCGCATGCAAAACGATCCGGTCGAGGCGCGGTTTAAGGCGTCGGGCAGGGTTGTTTGCCTGCGCGCCTCGGCGCTGTCGAAACGCGGCGATTGCCTTGCTCACCTGGCCCGAGGCTTTCAAAAGGGCTTCGACGGCGAATTGCGGCAAGCTCGGTCCTCGAAGTGGCTCAGAGACCTCTATCAGCGTAACAGGCCTCGGGTGCGCCGGTCTCGACCGGCCCCGGGCGAAGATTCGCGATGACACCCGAACTTCGCGAGCAAGCACGTATCGCGGCATTTGCCGCGCCCGCGACTCTCTTCATGCTAGCCATGTTCGCGGTTCCTCTGGTCGCCGTGTTCTGGCAGAGCTTCACGACGGATGCGGGGGACGAATTTTCTCTGGCTGCATATGCCAAGATTCTGTCGACACCGATATTTGCTCGCGTCGCCTATACAACAATCGAGATCAGTCTCGGATCGACAATCTTCGCATTCGTTCTCGCTTATCCGATCGCATACTTCCTCGCCAAGCAACCCCCGGCGCGCCGGACCCTTTTCATGATCCTTATTCTTATCCCGTTCTGGACCAGCTCATTGGTCAAGAGCTTTGCGTTTACCGTCATCTTGGGACACGCCGGCGTGGTCAACGACCTTCTGGGAACCTTCGGTGTCGGCCCCGTGAAGATGCTCTACAACCGGGTCGGCGTGACCGTGGGGATGAGCCATTTTCTTGTCCCCTTCATGGTCTTTCCAATCATGGCCAATCTCCTTGGGCAACCGCCCGAGTTGGCGAAGGCCGCGGCCATGATGGGGGCCGGCAAATTAAGGATCTTCCTCAGGGTAACGTTCCCGCTGAGCCTTCCCGGCGTCGTGGCCGGCGCATTGCTCGTCTTCATTCTCTGCCTCGGATTCTACATCGTGCCGGCCCTGCTCGGCTCGCGCCACGACATGATGCTGTCCAACCTCGTCGATTTCTATGCTCGAGAAGTACTCGATTGGTCTATGGCGTCGGCGATCGCGGTCTTTCTGACAGTCGCCGCGATCATTGCCGCTATTCTGATCTCGAAGGTAAAGGGCGGCGGTTCCATCTTCTCCGAGGAAGCCCGCTGATGGAGCGGCGCGCATCCCCATGGAGGATCGCGGTCAACGCAACCGCGGTCGCGATCCTGATCTTCCTGGTGCTGCCAAGCCTGATCATCGTCCCGATCTCTTTCGGCGATGCCAACGAGATCGTGTTTCCGCCTAAGGGGTTTTCGCTGATTCTCTTCAGGCGGTTTTTCAGCGAGTCGGGCTGGGTTGACGCCGCATGGGTCAGCTTTCGCGTCGCGGTCTGGGCGACAATGATCGCAGTCTGTCTCGGAGTTCCCGCCGCCTATGCGCTCGCCCGAGGCCGCTTTCCCGGAAAGCGGCTGCTAGGGATCTTTATGCTCAGCCCCATTATGATCCCGCACGTGGTCATTGCTCTCAGTTTGTTCGTCTATTTCGTCCAGATTAACCTCAGTCACGGCGAGCTTCGTCTTGTGTGTGCCCACGTGGTGGCGACCTTGCCCTTCATTATCGTCACCTCCCATGCCGGCATACGCAACATCGAGCCCGCCCTGGAACAGGCCGCGACCGTCATGGGGGCAGGAAGAGTTACTGTTCTGCGCAGGGTAACGATCCCCTTGTTGTATCCCTCCATCATTTCTGGCGCGCTGTTTGCGTTTTTGATCTCGTTCGATGAAGTCATTATTTCCTGGTTCATAGCGCTGGCGGGATATACCACGCTGCCTGTGAAGATGTACTCTTCCATTCAGTGGGAGACGTCACCCGTTCTTGCGTCGATATCGACCATGCTGACGGGCCTATCGGTGATGATTGCCGTGATCGTTGTCCTGATTCAACGAAAACAATCCGACCGCGAGGGAGCGGGCCGCTCATGACAACGAAGACTTCCGACAATGCTTCCGAGGTCATGGTGGAGTTGCGCGATGTCAGCAAGCATTACGGCAGCGTGATTGCGGTTCGCGAGACATCCGTAAATATCCTGAAGGGCGAGTTCCTGACCCTCCTTGGTCCGTCGGGTTCCGGCAAGACAACCTTGCTGAACGTGATCGCGGGTATGCTGTCGCCGACGACCGGCGAGGTGTTCATCGAGGGGCGCAACGTGACGTCCGTGCCCGCGCATAAGCGCGGTCTTGGAATGGTCTTCCAGAACTACGCGCTCATGCCGCATATGACGGTCTACGAGAACATCGCCTTTCCCCTGCAAATCAGAAAGATGAGAAAAAAGGACATCGAACAACGTGTGTCCGACGTTCTGGAACTGGTCAGACTTCCCGACCTCGCCGATCGAAAGCCGCAGGAGCTATCGGGCGGCCAACAACAGCGCGTGTCCATCGCGCGGTGCATCGTCTATAACCCAAGCCTCATCCTCATGGACGAGCCGCTCGGCGCCTTGGACAAGAAACTGCGCGAGCAGATGCAGCTCGAGATCAAGCGAATACATGTCGAGTCCGGAATCACGGTCATGTACGTCACCCATGACCAGGAAGAAGCCTTGAACATGTCGGACCGCGTGATGCTGTTGAGGGACGGCATCGTCGAACAGCTCGGTACGCCGAATGAGCTCTACGTCAATCCGGTTTCGGAATTCGCCGCGGACTTCATTGGCCAGTCGACACTGCTGGATGCGGAGATTGTCGAGAGTGGCGAGACGAGCGTCGTTGGTCTGGGATCATTGGGGACATGCCGGGTCGTGATCCAGGATGCGCGAGTCGGAGCGCGCGGCAAATTGCTCTTGCGCCCGGAAGCCCTCCATATCGTTCCACGCGGCGAAACCCCGGAAGGACACAACGCCCTTCATGGGCGCCTAGCGGACTCCTTGGTGACCGGTGGTACGGTCAAGCATTTCGTCACGTTGGAGGACGGGGGCGAAGTGGCGGTGCAGGAGCTGACCAACATCACAATGACAAGCTTTTCAGCCGCGGAGATGGTGCAAATTGTCTGGCCAATAGAGGCGGGCCTGTTCCTCGACCGATAGGCGGCCGCCCCCAAGTCATCGACGGCTCCGCCTCCCCCCCCCTTCCCGATAACCGTACGAAGGCATCACGAAATGAAACCTGACGTCCTGCTTGTCGAGGACACCATAAACGAGGTGCCGATCATGGCTGCCTTGGAGCCCGACTTCACGGTTCACCTGTTACCGGAAAAGGGCGACCGCGAGGCCGTCCTTGCAGAGGTCGCCGAACGCATCCGCGGCATGTCCACCTCGCCCCTCGCTGGCGCCGACGCCCGGTTGATCAATGCCCTTCCCCACCTCGAGATCATCGCCATCGCCGGAAACCATACCGACAGGATCGACCTTGACGCGGCCCGCGCGCGCAACATACCGGTGACCAACACACCACCCGTCACCACCGAGGACGTCGCCGATTTGGTGATGGCGCTTCTGCTGAACGTGGCCCGTGGAGTCGCCGCGGCCGACCGTTTCGTCCGTGCCGGCCGCTGGCCCTTGGGCTCCATGCCGCTCGCCACCCAGGTGTCGGGAAAGAAGGTCGGGATTGTCGGCCTGGGCCGCATCGGCCGCGAATCGGCAAGGCGTCTCGAAAGCTGCCGCATGGATATTTCCTACCACGGACCCCAGCCTTTGGCCGACGTCGACTACCGCTATTATCCTGATCTCGTAGAGATGGCGCGCGCCGTGGACTTTCTGGTTATCACATGCATCACCAGGCCAAGCACCCATCACATGATCAACAGTCCCGTGCTCAAGGCGCTCGGCCCGCAGGGGTTCCTGGTCAACGTCGCCCGCGGTGTTATCGACGAGGCGGCCCTGGTGCAGGCCCTGCGCGACAGCGACATCGCCGGCGTCGCCTGCGACGTGTTCGAGGACGAACCCATGGTGCCGGAAGAGCTGTTCGCCCTCGACAACGTGGTTCTCACGCCCCACATCGGTGCCGGCACCACGGAAGTGCGCCAAGCCCTGGCCGACACGCCTGCCGCCAACCTGCGTGCCCACTTCGCCGGCAAGCCCTTGCTGACGCCGGTCCCTTGATCGCTGCCCGGCGGCCTTCTGTCATTACCGCAGTTTAGGGTAAACTAGGCAAACAACCACATTCCAGGAGGATATCCCATGCCCGTGCCGTCTCCATATTTGCTTCCGTACTTCGATTGGCGGGCCGCACGGGCTGCCGGAACCCCGGACAGGTGAGCGCCGGACATGCCGAGATACCCCTTTAGCATCGCCAACGTCTTCGCCGAATCGGCGTATGCGGGCAACCACGTCACCGTGGTGCGGGGCGCGGCCGCGCTATCGGACGAGCGTATGCAGGCGATTGCGTGGGAGATCGGACCCGCCGCGTTCCTGATGTCCGACACCGCCCAGGACAGGTGTTATCCCCTGCGCGTTTTTACCCCGGCGCGCGAGATCATGTATTGCGGCCATCCGGTCCTGGGGGCGGCCCATGTCATCCAGACCGAGCTTCTGACGGAACCCGTTGCGGAGATCGTGATCGCCATGCCGAAGGTTCAGATGACGATCGGCCTGCGCCACGAGGGCGGCGCGCTCCGTTCCATCTCTATCGCCCAAGAAGCAGCGGTGTTCGGCCCCATGCTCGATCGCGGCGGCGTGGTCCGGTGCCTGCGGGACGTCTCGCCCGACGACCTCGATCCCGCGCATCCGGTTCAGGAGGTCTCCACCGGCATCCCCTATGTCATGGTGCCGGTGCGCACGCTTGAGGCGCTGCGGCGCCTGAGCCTCGACTCGGCGGCGTTCGCCCGGCTGACCGCCGAAAGCGAAGCGAAGATGATGCTGCTGTTCGCGCTCGAGACGATAAATGGCGAGAACGACGTTCACATGCGGGTGTTCGCAGACTACTACGGCGTTCCCGAGGATCCGGGGACCGGCAGCGCCGGCGGCGCCCTTGGCGCCTACCTGATCGAGCGGGATATCTTCGGGGCCGGGCCGCTCACGTTGCGGGTCGAGCAGGGTCACGCCATCCACCGCCCGTCCCTGCTCGAGGTGGCGGCCGCCCGGATCCCGGAGGGAATCGCCGTCACCGTGTCTGGACAGGTGATCATCGTAGGGCGGGGGGAGCTTGAATAAGTCCCGATTCCCCATAACGCATTGAAAACATTGGCGCGCCCGGCGGGACTCGAACC
>CAZCVU010000069.1:0-9396 GCA_964501745.1 uncultured Flavobacteriales bacterium
CGGCCTTGAAGATAGGCTGTCACCCTCATGCCGGCAGCGTTCTTGAGAATTCCAGAATTGCTCCGAGGTATTCCCAACTGACCTAGGTCAATGCGGGGGGCACGACAGGCGTGCCTTTTAGGAGTTCGTCACTCCCGTGAGGAGTGAAAACCGAATAACGCGAAGCAAGTAGCGGCCATGGAGGCTGCGGCCAGCTGCCATCCGTGTATGGACCACTACTTAGCCCGGCGCGACAAGCAGGGAGTTGCCGTGAGTACGTTGCAGAAGCGGCCACAGTCGGCCTGATGGCGAAACAAGAGCCCGGTACCGGCGCAACCGCCCGCGAGCGACTGGATGAACACAGATCGGGCGCCCAAGACCTGCTGCTCCAACAGACTCCAATGGATTTGCGGCTCTATGAAGCGCTCGAAGGCGCCATCGACATTCACCTCCACCCCCATCCCGACTGCGTCGCACGCCTGTTGAACGACGTCGAGGCCGCCGCGCAAGCCAAGGCGGTCGGGATGCGGGCCATCGTCATCAAATGCCATGTCAGCGCAACTCCGGACCGCGCCCATATCGCCGAATGGACGGTCGGCGGCGGCATCAAGGTTTATGGCATCATCTGCCTCAATCCCTCGCTCGGTGGCTTGAACCCTGCGGCGGTAAAGATGGCCATCAGGATGGGCGCCAAAGGGGTCTGGATGCCGTCGATGTCCGACCACAATGTCCAGTACACACGGCAGGCCGGACACCTGATGGGGGACGAAACGCTGGGAACGGAATTTCCCGAAAAGGGCGTAACGATCCTTGACGAGGACGGACGAATCAAGCCGGAAGCCGTAGAGATTCTTGAGCAGGTCGCGGAAGCCGACATCATGCTTTCGACCGGGCACCTGTCCTTGAAAGAAGCGCACGTGCTGCTGGACGAAGCCAACAAGGTGGGCGTGAAGAAGCTGGTCGTGCATACGGTCAATTTCCACCCCATGGGCTATCCCCTGGAAGACCAGAAGAAGATGGTCGAGGTCAACGGGGCATTTCTCGAATACGGCTACAGCTCGCTTCCCGATCCCATTTGGCAACCCGTCGACCCCAGCCGGCGGATATCTCTCGACGATGTTTGCGAGTCGATTAGAAACGTCGGTGTCGAGAACTGCATTCTGTCGACCGACTCCGGTCAGTTTACGACGCCGACGCCGATCGAGTGCATGCGTCTGTGGTCCGAACTGCTGAAGGTTAAGGGCTTCACGCGCGAGGAATACGACATTATGGCCAAGGTCAATCCGGCCAGGCTCCTGGGGTTGGGTCCATGATCGAAGAGACACCGGAATGAGTACCGAAAGCCCGGACCTTCCGCAGCCGCCGCTGGATTTGCGAATCTACGAGGCACTCGAAGGCGCCATCGATATCCACCTTCATCCCCACCCCGACAGTTCCCCACGCCTGCTGAACGACCTGGAGGCCGCCGCACAGGCCAAGGCGGTCGGGATGCGGGCCATCTCCATCAAATGCCATGCGAGTTCGACCCCGGACCGCGCCTATATCGCCGAACAGGCGGTCGGCGGCGGCATCAAGGTGTTTGGTATCCTCTGCCTCAATCCGGCCATCGGCGGCTTGAATCCGGAGGCCGTGAGGATGGCCATCAGGATGGGAGCCAAAGGGATTTGGGCGACATCGATGTCGGAACACGAAGTCCAATACGTACGGCGGTCAAGAGCCCTGATGGGGGCCGAAACAATGGGAATGACATATCCCGAAAAGGGCATCACGATCTTTGACGACGACAGCCACATCAAGCCGGAAGTCGTGGACATCATCGAGCAGGTCGCGGAGGCCGACATCATGCTTTCGACCGGGCATCTCTCCGTGGAGGAAGCGCATGTGCTGCTGGACGAAGCCAACAAGGCCGGGGTCAAGAAGCTGGTCGTGCATACGGTCAACTACCACACCATGAATTACCCCCTGGAAGACCTAAAGAAGATGGTCGAGGTCAACGGGGCGTTTCTCGAATACGGCTTCAGCTCGCTCCCGGGTCCCATCTGGGGACCGGTCGATCCGAGCAGGAACATATCTCTCGACGATGTCTGCAATTCGATCAGAACCGTTGGCGTCGAGAATTGCGTTCTGTCGACGGACTCGGGTCAGTTTACGTCGCCGACGCCGATCGAATGCATGCGCCTGTGGTTCGAACTGCTGAAGGTCAAGGGCTTCAGCCGCGAGGAATACGACATCATGGCCAAGGTCAATCCTGCCAAGCTGCTGGGGCTGGACCCTTGATTGAGGAGACCAACATATGAATGCCGAGAGCACGGAACTTCCGCCGCCGCCGCTCGATCTGCGAATCTATGAGGCGCTCGAAGGGGCCATCGATATCCACCTTCATCCCCATCCCGATAGGTCGCCGCGCCTGTTGAGCGATCTCGAGGCAGCAGCGCAAGCCAAGGCGGTCGGCATGCGGGCTCTCGTCTACAAATGCCACGAGAGTTCGACCCCGGACCGCGCCTATATCGCCGCGCAGGCGGTCGACGGCATCGAGGTCTACGGCATTATCTGCCTCAACCCCTCCGTCGGCGGCTTGAACCCCGAGGCCGTGCGGATGGCGATCAGGATGGGAGCAAAAGGGGTCTGGATGCCCTCGACCTGGTCGGCCCACAACACTCTGTACATACGCCAGGCCGGAGCGCTTATGGGATCCGAATCGATCGGCATTGAATATGACGATGATGACGATGGCATAACGGTCCTTGCCGACGCCGGCCAGATCAAGCCGGAAGTCGTCGACATCCTCGAGCAGGTCGCGAAAGCCGACATCATGCTCTCGACCGGGCACTTGTCTTTGGAAGAGGCGCACGCGCTGCTGGACGAAGCCAACAAGGCAGGCGTCAAGAAGCTGGTCGTGCACACCGTCAACTACCACACCATGGGTTACCCGCTGGAAGACCAGAAGAAGATGGTCGAGGTCAACGGGGCGTTTCTCGAATACGGCTTCAGCTCGCTTCCTAATCCGATTTGGGAGGCCGTCGATCCGAACCGACGCATTTCACTTGACGACGTCTGCAGGTCGATCAGAAATGTCGGCGTCGAGCACTGCATTCTGTCAACGGACTCGGGTCAATTTACAACACCGACGCCGATCGAGTGCATGCGCCTTTGGTACGAGCTGCTGAAGGTCAAGGGGTTCAGCCGCGAGGAATACGACATCATGGCCAAGGTCAATCCGGCCAAGCTCCTGGGGTTGGATCCTTGACCGCAGCCGTTGGAGACCGACAACGCCGATCAATGCGGCGAGAGACCACGCGACACCAGATACGTAGCTAGGAGACGCCGAAATGAATGCCGAAAGCCCAGAACTTCCACAGCCGCCGCTGGATTTGCGGATCTATGAGGCACTCGAAGGCGCCATTGACATTCACCTCCATCCCCATCCCGATTGTGCGCCGCGCCTGTTGAACGACCTCGAGGCCATAGCGCAAGCCAAGGCGGTCGGGATGCGGGCCGTCTCCATCAAATGCCATGTCAGCACGACGCCGGACCGTGCCTATATCGCGGAGCAGGCGGTCGGTGGCGGCATCAAGGTCTTCGGCATTATCTGCCTCAATCCGGCGCTCGGCGGCATAAACCCCGAGGCCGTGAAAATTGCGATCAGGATGGGGGCCAAAGGGGTCTGGATGCCGTCGATGTGGTCGGACCACAACGTCAAGTACGTGCATCAGGCCGGCCATCGCATGGGTGACGAATCTATCGGCACGGAGTTTCCTGAAAAGGGCGTGACGATCCTTGACGACGACGGCCAGATCAAGCCGGAAGCCGTGGACATCATCAAGCAGGTCGCGGAAGCCGACATCATGCTTGCGACCGGACACCTGTCTGTCGAGGAGGCACATATACTGCTGGACGAAGCCAACAAGGCTGGAGTCAAAAAGTTAGTCGTGCACACCGTCAACTACCACACCATGGGCTACCCCCTGGAAGACCAGAAGAAGATGGTGGAGGTGAACGGGGCGTTTCTCGAATACGGCTTCAGCTCGCTTCCCAATCCGATCTGGGAAGCCGTCGATCCGAACCGACGCATTTCACTCGACGACGTTTGTAAATCGATCAGAAATGTCGGCGTCGAACACTGCATTCTGTCGACGGATTCGGGTCAACTGACGACGCCGACGCCGATCGAGTGCATGCGCCTATGGTACGAGCTGCTGAAGGTCAGGGGCTTTACGCGCGAGGAATACGATATCATGGCCAAGGTCAATCCGGCCAAGGTCCTGGGGCTGAACCCTTGACCGCGGTCACTGCAGATCGGCAGCGCGGCGCAAGGTGGCAGGGAGACTGAGCGAAACTTGGAACCAACGAGGAGACACCAGCATGAACACCGAAAGCCCAGAACCATTACGCATAACGCTTGATCCGGAAATCTACCGTGTCGTGGAGGGCGTCGTTGACATCCACGTTCACCCCAATCCGGACTTCGCGCCGCGTCTGCTGAACGACATCGAGCTCACGCGGCAGGCAAAGGCCGTTGGAATGCGGGCCATCGTCATCAAATGCCATGCCAGCGCAACCGCGGACCGCGCCTACATCGCCGAGCAGGCGGTCGGCGGCGGCATCGAGGTCTACGGCATTATCTGCCTTAACACCCCGGTCGGCGGGATGAATCCCGAGGCCGTGAAGATGGCGCTCAGGATGGGTGCCAGAGGGGTCTGGATGCCATCCATGTGGGCGGAAAATCATGCCAACTACGTGCGCGAAATGGGAAAGCGCATGGGCTACGAGACGATCAAAATGAACTTTCCGGAGCACGGCGAAACGATTCTCTCCGAGAGCGGTCAAATCAAGCCCGAGGTCGTCGAAATACTAGGGCTTGTGGCGGAAGCCGACGTCATGCTTGCGACCGGACACTTGTCCGTCGATGAGTCGCATCTGCTGCTGGATGAAGCAAATAAGGCCGGCATCAAGAAGCTGGTGGTTCACACTGCCAACTACCATGTGTTGGACTACCCCGCGGACGATCTCAAGAGCATGGTCGCGAAGGGGGCCATCCTGGAATTCGGCTTCACCTCACTTCCCAATCCCATCTTTTATCCCGTCATTCCGGATAGACAGATGGACATGGACGCCCATTGCAGCTTGATACGGGAAGTCGGTCCGGAGAATTGCCTGCTCACCTCCGATACAGGTCAGTTGACGTCACCGATCCAGATCGAATGCATGCGAATGTGGTACGAAATGCTAAAGGTCAAAGGATTCACTCAAGAAGAGTTCGACCTTATGGCCAAGATAGTCCCGGCCAGAATACTGGGCTTGCCTCCCGCTGGCTGAGGATCGGCGACCGTTTCGCCGATCGGGTACCGACCAATGTCGTGCACGGCTCCAACCCCAACCGTCTAGAAAGCGACGGCGGAATGAAGATCGTTGGTGGAAAGCCATTCTATGGGGAAGCCATCGGCATCCTCACGCTGGACCAGGAACGGCATCCGAAGATTCCCGGCGATGTCGGAAACGCATGCAGCTACGACTTCCCGGTGCGGAACAAATTCGTGCCGGGCCTCGATGATAATCCCTATCCGCCTATCCGCGGCGAAGACGGGGAGCTGACAGCGGAGGTCCGGGCCGCCGTTCAAGCCGTCGAGGAGTTGGAGGCCGAGGGAGTGCGCGCCATCGCCATGTGTTGCGGCTTCTTTTCGTTGATTCAGGACGTCCTGGCCGAAGCCGTCGACATCCCGGTGGTCTCATCGTCGCTGATGATGATTCCCTCGATCCTAAGGATGTTGGGCAAGGATAGGAGTGTGTGCGTGTTAACCGCTTCAAAACGGCGTTTGTCGTGGGAATTCCTCGAGGCGGTTGGGGTCAGCAAAGAGATGCCGCTTGTCGTCGCTGGCATGGACGACTCGGAAGAGTACAATTCGTCGCATTTGGGCGGCAGGTCCATCGAGATGAACGTCGACCGGCTGCGAGACGATGTCGTGGCCGCGGTTCAGGGGGCGATCAAAGCCGACGCGTCGATTGGCGCAGTGCTTGTCGAGTGCACGAACCTGTCGCCCTTTTCCGCTGATATTCAGGAGGCCACGGGACTGCCGGTGTTCGACCAGATTACCCAAATCGAAATGCTATATCGCGCCGTCGTGCCGAAACGGTATCAAGGCTTCTTCTAGGCACTCCTGTCACCAGCGGACGGAACCGAAGCGATCGCTCGGCACTAGTGTGACTGTTTCGCCCGCTAGGCGAACGGGTTTGCGATCTCCTCGGCAGTGCTCAGCCAAACGCTCTTCACCTGCAAATATGCCTTGATCGCGTCGACACCGTTTTCGCGGCCAAACCCACTGCGCTTGTAGCCGCCAACCGGCGAAGTGGTGCTGACGCTGCGGTAGTTGTTTATGTAGACCGTTCCCGCCTGCAGGCGTTCGGCAAAGCGGATGGCGCGGCGCAAGTCGCTCGTCCAGACGCCGGCGGCAAGCCCGAAGTCGGTGTCATTCGCGTCCGCCAGCACTTCTTCCTCGTCGTTGAAGCGCATGACGCAGAGCACCGGCCCGAATATTTCTTCGCGGACAATCGCCATGTCGGGCTTGATGTCGGTTATGATCGTCGGCTCTACAAACCAGCCATTCGCGCATTCGGGTCTGGTCGCAGCGCTACCACCGAGGACACAGCTGGCACCGTCCGATTTTGCGCCATCGAGATACTCGAGAATTGTCTCATATTGTTGGCGGTTGGCTATCGGACCGACCTGTGTGTCGGCGTCCTTCGGATCGCCCATCCGGACCTTCTCGACGACTGATTTGATCTTCTTAACAAAGGCATCATGGATCTTGTCGTGCAGATAGAGCCTGGAGCCAGCAACGCAGGTTTGGCCGTTCGACAGAAAAATCCCGGAAATGACACCATGGACCGCATTGTCCAGTTCGGCATCGTCGAACACGATCTGCGGCGACTTGCCTCCGAGTTCGAGTGTCACCGGCTTGATTTGCTGCGCCGCCATCTCGTTGATGCGCTGACCAACGCTGTCGGAACCGGTAAAGGAGACCTTGGCGACCTTTGGGTGCAGCACCAGCTGCTCGCCGACATCGCTACCGAAACCGGTTAACACGTTGAGGACGCCAGGCGGCAGCTCCACTTCCTCGAATAGCCGCATCAGCTCCAGCGTCGAAGCCGAGGCGAATTTCGGCGGCTTGACGATGACGGTGTTGCCAGCCGCCAATGCCGGCGCAATCTTCCACGAGCCCAGCATCAAGGGCGAGTTCCAAGGCGTGATTGCCGCGACCACGCCCAACGGCTCGTAGCGTGTGTAGTTGAAGACGCCGGGCATGTCGTTGGGGATCACTGCTCCCTCGATCTTGTCGGCTAGCCCTGCATAGTAATAGTAGGTCTCCTTGAGGTAGGAGAGCTGTGGCAGGATCTCTGAAACGCGCTTGCCGTTATCGCGGCTTTCGACCTCGGCCAATTCCGCTCCACGCGCAGCCAGCACATCACCCATCTTGCGCAGCACCGCACCGCGAGCCGTCGGCGTCATCTTCGACCATGGCCCAGTTGTGAACGCAGCATGCGCCGCGTCGACGGCAGCCTCTACATCCTCCTTGCCGCAGCGGGGAATGCGTGCCCAGGGCTCCCCGAGAAACGGGTCGTCGGTCTCGAACCACTCGCCCGACGCGGGCTTTCGCCAGGCCCCATCCACATAGAATTCATACTGCTTCATGACCGCACCTCGGTTGCAATAGCGCCGCCATGCGCGCACCTCGGAGTTGTGCAAACAGCGCTCAGCGTGGCGGACACCAGGATCGTTTGAATTGGCAATGCTACAACCACCAAGTATACGACGATAGGGAAGATTGATTGTCGTGATGCAGGAATCAGTGGTCTGCTGGAACGGAGCGCCCGCGCGCCCGTCCAGCGAGCCAAGTTTCGGAGCCATGGAGAATCGTACCGCGGAGAAATCAGTCGGCAACGTGCTCAGTATCCAACCGACCCTAACTGATCGATTAATGCGGACGGTGGGCAGGCGCTTAGGGTATCTTGATCGATCATGAAGCTGCTCGAATATCAGGGTAAGGAACTGTTCTCACGGTACGGAATTCCGATTCCACCGGGGGCGCTGTGGCCGAACCACCCAAAAGAACTCAAAGCGGTCGCGATCAAGGCGCAGGTCCCTGCTGGCGGACGCGGCAAGGCAGGTGGCATCGAATTCGTCGATGATGCCGCGGCGATTGAGGTGGGCGCCCGGAAGATGCTGGGTCAGGCGTTGGGAGACCATCTGATTGAACAAATTCTGATCGAAGAACGCCTCGATATCGAACGGGAACTCTATCTGGCAGTCGTCATCGACCGCGATGCGAAGTGCCGAACAATCCTGACCTCCGCGCAGGGTGGGATGGATATCGAATCCGTGCCGAAAAAGGATATATTGCGCCTGCCGATCGAGGCATCTGCAGAAATCCAGGCCTCGACTATCGAGCAGGTCACAAGTTTTCTCGATCTCACGGAAATGACGGCAGTTAGTGTCGCATCGATTTTGGAAGCACTCTGCCGGCTGGCCCACGAGCAGGATGCGGAGGTCGCTGAAATCAACCCGCTCGCCGTGATACGCGATGGTAGTACCGTTGCCGCCGATGCGAAGATCGTGCTCGACGATCGTGCCCGGTTCCGGCATCCCGAGTGGGAGCAACTGGATACATCGCCGGAGCAAACGCCGTTCGAACTGGCGATTGGTGAACACCGCGGCTATGCCATTGATGTCGACCCAAATGGACTGGTTGTCGCCATCATCGGCGGAGCAGGTGCGATGATGGCGACATTTGATCGCTTGATTGACCTCGGCGTACCCATGCGTGCCGTCGTCGATCTAGGCGGAACGGCCATGTATGGGGCCGCAGGTATGACGCCGATTTTTCAGGCAGTCGCGGATTTGAAGACCCCAATCATCTTTTTCAGTACTTTCTTTCAGACTTCGCGTTGCGATCTCGTCGCCCAGGGAATTGCCGAGGCCTGCGCCCAGGCCGCTCCGAAAAGCAGATTGCTGGCGCGCCTGGAGGGGAACAGTGGTGAACGCGGACGCGAGATCCTTAGCGAAATCGGCTTCGAAGTTAATGAGAAGATTGAGCATGCATTGAACGCCGTTGCCACGGCCTGCAAAGAAATCGGATAGCGAAGCAATGGCGATACTGGTCGATCAATCATCACGCGTCATGATCCAGGGCATCACTGGGACCCATGGTCGAAGCATGGCGAAGTTGATGAGCGAAGACGCGACTACGATCGTCGGTGGAGTAACGCCCGGGAAAGCCGGAGAGAGCGTCGAAGGCCTTCCCGTTTTCGGCACTTGCCAGGACGCGGTTTCCGAGACCGGCGCCAACTGCAGCTTCATTTCCGTACCTGCCGCCCATGCCATGAGCGCGTGCCTGGAAGCAATTGACGCCGGCATCAAGACGA
>CAZCVU010000070.1:0-9287 GCA_964501745.1 uncultured Flavobacteriales bacterium
CGACCATCGTGACGACATAGGTCTCGAACAAATCCGCTGCCATGCCGGCGCAGTCTCCGACGTTATCTCCAACATTGTCGGCGATCACACCGGGGTTGCGCGGATCGTCCTCGGGGATTCCGGCTTCGACCTTACCGACGAGATCGGCGCCAACGTCCGCACCCTTGGTAAATATGCCGCCGCCGAGTCGCGCGAAGATCGAAATCAACGAAGCACCGAAACCCAAAGCGACAAGCGGGTCGGTAAGCTCGCGACCTTCCGCGCCCAATTCCTGGAGCGTAATGAAGTAGAGAACGACAGCGAGCAAAGCCAACCCTGCGACCAGCATGCCTGTTACGGATCCCGCCTTGAAGGCGATGGAAAGGCCTTGCGCCAGACTCATGCGCGCAGCCTCGGCGGTCCGCACATTGGCGCGCACAGATATGTACATTCCAATGTAACCGGTCGCACCCGACAACACGGCGCCGATTACGAAACCCAAGGCAACGTGCCAGTTGAACAGCACAAATAGTATGATAGCGATCACCACGCCGACGGCAGCGATGGTTGTGTACTGGCGATTGAGGTACGCGGCGGCGCCCTCTTGAATCGCAACGGCGATTTCCTGCATGCGTTCGTTGCCGGCGTCGGCGGTCAGAACGAGGCGGCTGGTGAGAACTCCATACAGTATGGCAAGGATGCCACAAGCGATGACGAAGGTGAGCATTACGGACTAACCTTTCCTCTGATTTCCCGAAATCGGTGATCTAGGTCGTTGAGCGTGTTCTGGTGGGTCTCGATAGAGGGAACGCCTGCCGCTTCAAAGAACGGGAACTGCAGCGAAAAAATGAGCGGCGGACGATGCCAGAAGGTGGATGCAATGGCAACCGATCTCAGGCGGATATCCGACGTGAATTCCGATTGATTGCCGCCTTCAGGAAACTATCGCCGGCAATCCAGTCTTCATTCCGCAGGAACCGCCCGCGCATAGAAGAATCGGAACCAAACGGTCACCGCAAGCATCAACAAAATCGGAATCACAACGGCCAGATTTACGCCTTGCCAGCCGATCGTGTTGAACAGTATGCCTGAGGATAGGCTGGCGACGGCAACCGTACCAAAGACGAGAAAGTCGTTGGTTGCCTGCACTTTAGCTTTCTCGGAAGGCTCGTAGGTCTCGGTCAGCATCGTCGTGCCGCCGATGAACATGAAGTTCCAGCCAACTCCCAGTGCAACCAACGCGATCCAGAATTGTGGCAGTCCGACGCCAGACATATTGACGACGACACATATCGCGGTGAGCAACGTGCCAACCAAGATGATCCGCAGCACCCCAAAACGCCGTATCAAATGTCCGGTGAAGAAACTTGGCACGAACATCCCTAAGATGTGCCATTGAATGATAAAGGCCGCATCGTTGAAGCTGTGCTCGTTGTCAAGCACTGCCAAGGGCGTCGTGGTCATGACGAGCACCATCACGCCGTAACCACACATTGCCGAGAGCACTGCGGTCACAAACTTCGGCTGACGGACAATCATCAGGAGCGGTCGCCCCGAACCAGAGCGTTCTTCGGCGGACGGCGCCTCAATACTAACGAACTGCAACACCGTAATGGTAATCAGGCAAATGATGGCGATCACCACATAATTGCCCGCAAATACGACCGGCGCAAACAGCTCACGGCTATATTTGGCAAGCTCGGGTCCAAGGATTGCCGCGACAACACCGCCCGCCAATACGTATGAGATTGCCCGGCTGCGATAGGCTTCGCTTGCGGTGTCGGCGGCGGCAAACCGGTAATACTGCCAGACCGCCGTATGGGTGCCTAAGAAGCCGGCGCCGACTACAAACAGCCAGAAACTCTCCTGGTAGATCGCGTAGACGGAAATCGATGCGGCAACGGTTCCGATCGTCTGACCCAGGACAAATCCCAGACGACGACCGTAACGCTTCATGAAGAGCGAGGCCGGAATGGTTGAGATCATTACCAACGTGAACATCACGCCAAGCGGTAGCGTCGCCAGCGTCTTGTCCGTAGCAAGCATGAAACCGGCAAGCGCATGAACCGTAATTATCAGCGACATTGTGGTAGCTGAGAGCGACTGGCAAACCGCAAGTAACAGGACGTTGCGGCGCGTTGGACCGCGCCACCGCAAGGTCTCAACTGTTTGTTCGCTCATGTTCGATACATCCGCACTTGCTATGGGCTTTTGCTCTCGACCGCGCCCTCGACAAGCACTTCTATGATAACGTCGGGCCCAAGTGTGCGATCGGCGACGCGTTTCATCCGCTTCTTGATGGTGCGCGTATTAATGCCGGTCTTGGCGGCCGGGCGATCAGCGAAATAGCCGTGCAGGTCCATCAAGAAAGCATCCTTGAGACGTGGCATCAGACGTTGTGCGCGATCACGTGCGGCCGGGTCCACGACTTCAAGCGTCGTCTGCAGCAGGATGTATTTTGAAACCCTGCCGTAACGGATTACCGGGATCGAAAATGCGTCGAGCTTGATGAAGCGGAGCTGATCGATTTCCGCCGGCACTTCCGATGCGGCTGTCTTCTCGGGTGCCTCATCACCGCCGCGGAGCAAGAAGAACCATCCTGCTGCACCGCCCAGGGCCAGCATTAAAACGACGACGACGGCAATGACGATTCGCATGCCCATTCGTCAATAAGGTTCCTCTGCGCTATAGGCAATCAGGTCGCGTCGCTCACTAAGCCAGGAACATGGACGGAACCCGGCAGCGCCGGATTTCGCTGGCAGTATGACTGGCACAACGGTATGGCAATCAATTGCTTTGCTTGACCACCGGCTCATCGTTCGGCTTTGTAGTTGGCTCGTCGACATCAAGCCTTGTGATGGTGCCCTCGCCAAGCATCCGGTTGTTGATTGCCGTGATGCGCGTGGCGAAATCCGCAATTCTTTCTTCCCGCGAAGTATCGGGGCGGTCCGTCAGATACTCTTCCAAGTCTTCCTTATATTCGCTGCGCAGTTCCGGAACCGCAGCGCGCACGCGCTCAGCATCCTCGGCGTTGCCCGTGGCCAAGCCGATCACCAGCAAGGCGATATTGACAACTCGGCCCTCTTTGCTTTCCGGCACCATTAGTGGCGGCATGCCAATGACCAGCGATTCGTCAGCCGCGGCCACCTCGGACTCACCGCCCTGCATCGGTGCGCGATCATGTTGCACCAGGTACCAACCACCGCCCAGGATGACGACGATGGCGACGACCATCGCCAAAATCGTATTTTGGTTGCTCATCCGCTCGTTTCCAATGAAGTTGCCGGTCCGTTGTATCAGGAACCGCACTTTGCGCAACGGAATTTCTTTGCGCCAAAGTCGCCGTCAAGCATGAGTATAGCCCCTGTTTGCCGGCGTGATATCGATTCCTTTGGGATCAAGAACACGCACTCCAGTACCATCATGAACGCGACCGATTTCAGTTAGCGGCAACGCGAGAGACCTCGCAATTACGGACATCACGTTCCTCGCCAATTCAGGGACAGTGACCGCGAGTTCATAGTCGTCGCCACCGCCCAGGACGCCGTCCATAGTTACGATGTTGCCCTCAAGCGCCGCCTTGACCGCAGGCGACAGCGGGATCTTTGCGGCCTCAATCTCAATTGCCACAGCTGCGCAGTCCGCAATATGGCCCAGGTCGCCCACCAGACCGTCCGAGATGTCGATTACAGCATGCGCAATACGACGCAGCCTTCGACCCAACGCCAGCCGCGGCTCGGGCACTGCGTAGCGGCGAAGCAGATAGCGCCGATCCTGTTCCGATAAACCTGCGGCCCTGTCGTTCGCCGCCGCCAAGCCGGCAGCACCATCGCCGACGGTTCCACTGACATAAACGATATCGCCGACTCTCGCGCCGGAGCGCCGCAAGGCTCCACCGCGCACGACATCGCCCACGGCCGTCAAAGTCAACGCAACGGGTCCGCCGGTCGCGACGCTGTCTCCACCGATCAAAGTCACTGCAAACTCCGCCTGGTCACCGGCAAGGCCGGCAGCAAACGCCTCGAGCCAAGCGTCCTCGACCTCAGAGGGGAGTGCAATACTGAGCGTATAGGCGATGGGTCGGGCCCCCATTGCAGCCAGATCAGAGAGATTGACGCGCAGCAGTTTCTTGGCGATCGCACCAGGATCATCGTCGGTCAAGAAGTGAACGCCGGCAACCAACGTGTCGGTCGTGACAACCAAATCGTAACCAGCGCGTGGCTGCATGATGGCGGCATCATCGGTGAGGCCGAAGGCGCCCGGATATCCTGCAGTCAGGGGAGCAAAGATATTGGAAATCCGCGTGAACTCGCCGCTCTTCTTGTGCGCGGAGATCATGATTGCACATCCGCGGACTTGCCTGGACGCAGAGTCTGGGCCAGGCGATCCAGTACGCCGTTAACCAGCGCCGGTTCCTTGTTGTGGAAGAAGGCTTTCGCGATATCGACGTATTCGCTGATGACAACTGGCACGTCGACATCCGACCGGGCAAGCAATTCATAGACGCCGGCCCGCAACGTGATCCGCAGCAGCATCTCCAACCGGTCGACGGAGCGCTCCTCCGACAACGCCGTATCGATCATCGGGTCAATCTCAACACGGCGATCAACGACCCCGTGCACTAAATCACTAATCAACGAAAGGTCGGGTCCAACGAGCGTGGATGCGGCCAACTCTTCATCACCTACATGGGCAAACTCCTGCGCTTGCAGGATCGCCTCGTCAGGTGTTCCGCCGGCCAATTCCAATTGGTAAAGCGCCTGCACGGCAATCAGCCTCGCTGCGCTGCGTCGCTGCCCGGCCAGCACCCGCCGGCGCGCTGCGCTCATCTTGGATACAGTCCAAATCGATGCTTGAGTTCGATCATCGCCAGACACGCGCGGGCAGCGCTGCCACCCTTGTCGCGCCCATCCATCGTAGCGCGCGCCCACGCCTGATCCATGTTCTCAACGGTTAAGATACCGTAGCCCACGGCCAAGGCATGGCGACAAGCCAACTCCTGCAGCGCGCGCGCGCTCTCGCCACAAACGTAGTCGAAATGGCTGGTTTCTCCACGAATGACACAACCAAGCGCCACATAGCCGTCAAACCGCCGGCGCTGTGGATCAAAGTCTAAGCTACGCACCGCGTACTTGATGGCGGCCGGGATTTCGAATGCACCCGGTACGCTGTGATGTTCGTAGGTCGCACGCTCTGCATCCAGCACCGCCGTCGCGCCGCGCACAAGCTCGTCGGCGATCTCAGAATAGAACCGGGCGTCTAGGATCAGGATATGCGGCGGCTGGTAATCCATGGCGCGGCTATTCGACCGGGATTGAGCGCTGCTCCACAACTTTCAACCCGAAGCCGTCGATACCGATGATGGTCTTTGGCGTATTGGACAGGAGCACCATTTCATGCACCCCCAGATCGAGAAGGATTTGCGCGCCCACGCCATAGTCGCGCAACTCACCTGTTGCCTGGACCTGTTGGCCGCTACGTGCCGCTTCACGGGCCTTGATCTGGTCCGAAAGATGCGTCGCATGCGGCTCGCGGATCAGGACCACGGCGCCGCGGCCCTCGGCACCGACCATTTCCATGGCCCGCTGCAGCTCGCCCGATTTACCGCTCTCGACCGATCCGAGGATGTCGTCAAGCGTGCTCTGAGCATGCATGCGCACTAACGGTGGCGCGCCGCCAGCGACATCCCCTTTGACCAGCGCAATATGCTCGGCATAGGCCACGCGATTGACATAGACGATCATGCGGAAGGTTCCGCCAAAGCGGCTTTCGAGCTTCGTCTCGACGGCCCGTTCGACGATGCGGTCATAGCTGCGGCGATAAGCGATCAGGTCGGCAATCGTCCCCAACTTCAGACCATGAAACTGCGCGAACTTAATGAGATCGGGTCGCCGTGCCATCGTGCCGTCGTCGTTCATGATCTCACAAATAACGCCGGAAGGACTGAGCCCGGCAAGCCGCGCGATGTCTATCGCCGCCTCGGTATGGCCGGCACGTACCAGCACGCCACCGTCGCGGGCCAACAAGGGAAAGACGTGGCCCGGCGTCGCGATATCTTCGGCCGTGCTCTTAGGATCGATCGCAACGGCGATCGAGCGCGCGCGATCGGGGGCCGATATGCCGGTTGTCACACCGTCGCGGGCCTCGATAGAAACGGTGAATGCAGTTTGATTCCTTTGTTCATTTTGCCGGGCCATCAAGGGTAGGTCGAGCTGCCGTACGCGCTCGCCCGTAAGCGCCAAGCAAATCAATCCACGGCCGTTTTTTGCCATGAAGTTGATCACCTCGGGCGTCGCCATCTGCGCCGGGATGATCAGATCGCCCTCGTTCTCTCGCTGCTCGTCATCGACCAGAATCGACATCCGGCCGTTCCGCGCCTCCTCGATTATCTCCTCGATTGGACTGCTGACGTCGCTGAAAGTCACGGCTGCTTCCTAGTTTTGCGAGAGGCGCGCAACATATCGGGCAAGCATGTCAACCTCAAGGTTGATCGGGTCGCCTTGCTGCACGGCTCCGAACGTCGTCTGTTCGGCAGTATGCGGAATAACATTGACGCCGAAGCGCAATCCGTCGACCTCGTTGACGGTCAACGATACCCCGTCAAGCGCAACCGCCCCTTTTGGCGCGATATAGCGAGCCAGCTCGTGCGGCGCCTCGAAGGCGAAGCGGGTGCTGCTGCCGTCTGTCTGCCGCTCGACCACGTGGGCGACCCCATCGACATGACCTAGAACCAAATGGCCGCCGAGCTCATCGCCAAGCTTGAGCGGTCTTTCGAGATTGACCGCAGTACCGGGCCGCCAATGTCCCAACGTCGTACAGGACAGGGTCTCGGCCGAGGCCTCGCAGGCGAACCAGTCATCCGTAAACTCGACCACAGTAAGGCAGACGCCCGCGCAAGCGATCGAAGCACCTATCGCCGTGCCCTGCTGGCAGATCGCCGATTCGATGACGACACGCAACTGCCCGTTGCCAGCGACCGAACGCACGCGACCGATATCGGTGATGAGACCAGTGAACATCCCGCTAGCTTAGTCTTGCCGGCAGTAGGTTTCCAACAGGTCTTCGCCAAGGCGCCGCACCGGACCACGCTTGAAGCGGTGGATCGACACCAATTCGTCGGCGCCGTAGGCCGAGACCGCAGGAATGCCGTCGTCGCCCATCACGCTGCCGGCGCGATACCAGAGAACGCGATCTATCAAATCAGCATGCAGCAAGGCGCCGGATAGGTGGCTGCCTCCCTCTACCATCAAACGCGTGATGCCGCGCGATCCCAGCAGCTTGACGGTATCGACCAGATTGGGGTGGGCGTCGGCGCCGACGGGAAGCTCGAGGACTTCCACGCCAAGGTCTGCAAATGCCTTTATGCGAATCGGCTCGTCACCAGCCGAGGTAATCATCCAGGTTGCGCTGTCCTTCGCCGTCTCGACAAGTCTTGACGTAAGCGGTGTGCGCAACCGGCTATCAACGATCACGCGGACTGGCGAGCGATCCTGGAGGCCATCGAGCCGGCAATCCAGTTGAGGATCATCGGCAACCACCGTGCCAACGCCAACCATCACCGCGTCCTGTCTCGCCCGAACGAGGTGAGCATGGGCTCTAGCCTCCGCACAGGTAATCCAACGGCTTTCGCCACGGTGATTCGCAATCCGCCCATCCAAAGTCGTCGCCACTTTCAGCGTAATGAGTGGCCGTCCAGAGCGCTGGCGCATCAGATAGCCGGCATTTACATAGCTTGCTTCGTCAGCACAAAGGCCCGCCGTCACATCGATGCCGGCTTTGCGGAGGTGCGACAGCCCCTGCCCGGCAACCCGCGGGTCCGGATCCTCAAGCGCCGAGACGACGCGTGCGATGCCGGCCGTGATAAGCGCCTGTGAGCAGGGCGGCGTCACGCCTTGATGATTGCAGGGCTCAAGCGAAACATACGCCGTTGCGCCTCGAGCCGCCTCACCGGCACGTTCCAACGCCTGCGTTTCCGCGTGCGGCCGCCCCCCGGATTGCGTCCACCCTCGGCCAACGACGCGACCCAGCGCCTGCCCATCACTGTCGTATCGGACGATGACACAACCGACGGCCGGGTTCGGCCAGACCTTTCCCAGGCTGCGCCGGGCCAAGCCCAGCGCAGTCTTCATATGGACCGAATCGGACGGCTTAGTCGCCTGATTCGTCTGAGTCGTCTGTGACACTGATCTCGTCGGTAATGAACTCCTCGAAATCCCGGGCTTCGCGGAAGTTGCGATAAACCGACGCAAAACGCACGTAGGCGACCTGATCGAGCGTGGCCAATGCTTCCATGACCAACTCGCCGATAGTCTCTCCCTGAATATCGCTCTCGCCCGAGCTTTCCAGCCGCCGCACTATGCCATTGACGACTCGCTCCACCCGGTCCGGATCGACGGGGCGCTTGCGCAAGGCTGTGTGCATGGAGCGCGCAAGTTTGTCGCGATCAAATCGCTCACGCTGGCTGTTTTTCTTGATGACCGTGAGTTCGCGGAGCTGGACCCGCTCAAACGTCGTGAAGCGGGCGCCACAATTTGCGCAATAGCGTCTACGACGAATCGCCGAATTGTCCTCAGCCGGACGGGAGTCCTTCACTTGGGTGTCGTTGTGACCGCAAAATGGACAACGCATGATCTCTAAACCTTTTTCAAAGCGTGTCTCACACCAAACCTGGGTAAATCGGAAATCGCTCGCACAGATCCTTCACGCGGCCGCGCACCGATGTCTCGATGGCCGCGTTGTCATCCGGCGCCGCCGACAACCCGTTCAATGCCTCGATAATCAACTCGCCGACATATTTGAACTCGGTCTTGTCGAATCCCCGGGATGTCGCTGCCGGGCTGCCCAGCCGAATGCCGGACGTCACCGTCGGCTTCTCCGGATCGAACGGAATGCCGTTCTTGTTACAGGTGATGCCCGCGCGTTCCAGGCAATCCTCCGCGACATTACCGGTCAGGCCTTTCGGCCGCAAATCCACCAACAACAGATGCGTATCCGTACCACCGGAGACGATATCGAAGCCGCCTGCCGCCAAAGTATCCGCCAACACGCTGGCGTTTTCTATAACGGCGCGCGCATAGCCCTTGAACTCAGGCTGCAGCGCCTCGCCAAGCGCCACGGCTTTGCCAGCAATCACATGCATCAGCGGGCCGCCCTGGGTACCGGGGAAAATCGCCGAGTTCACCTTGCGGGCGAGATCATTGTCATTGCTGAGGATCATCCCTCCGCGCGGTCCACGCAGCGTCTTATGCGTCGTCGTGGTAACGACATGGGCATGCGGAAACGGGCTCGGATGCAGACCGGCGGCAACC
>CAZCVU010000071.1:0-9147 GCA_964501745.1 uncultured Flavobacteriales bacterium
AGTGGGCGCATGCCCAGCCCCCCGAACGCCATCGGTGTTTCGTAGAGGCGTCGGTTGGTGACGGACCTTCCTTCCCCTTCCCGGGGTCCACAGAGGGCTTCTCCGGCGACTCGGCCACCCCGTCCTTCTTGTTCTTGCCATCAGAGCCGTCGTCGGTGAAGCGCTTCAGCGACGCCCAGCTTCGCCGGGTGACGCTCAAGGGTTTCAAGAAGCGCGTTAGAGACGGCGTCAAGCAGCGGATGGGGCCGCTCAAAGGCCAGCCGCCCGAGGTCATCGACGGGCTTGAGAAATGCAAGGTTATTGGCCGGTTCGGAATAGGCACCGATAACATCGACATTTCAGCCGCGACAAGCCGTGGCATCGTCGTGACTTACGCACCGGTCTACTGCCTTGAAGAGGTGTCCGACCATACGATGGCGCTGCTGATGGCGCTGGCACGCAAGATTCCCTATGCGAACGGCCTTGTTAACGGCGGCCGCTGGGAGATGCCCGCCGTCGTCCCCATTCATCGCTTCAGTGGGCGGACCTTGGGCCTTGTTGGCTTCGGCAACATTCCGCAGCGGCTGACACCGAAAGCACAGGCTTTCGGCATTTCAGTGATTGCCACTGATCCCTTCGTTCCGGCCGAGGTGGCGGCAAAGCTGAACGTCGAACTGGTGTCGTTCGACACACTCCTCGAGCGGTCCGACTATGTGTCCGTGCACGCTCCCCTCACGGCCGAGACCGAGAACCTGCTCGGGGCGGATGCCTTCAAGAAAATGAAACCGGACGCGTTGCTGATCAACACGGCGCGCGGGCCGCTGGTGGACGTTGATGCGCTGGCTTTGGCTTTGGACACTGGCGAAATCAATGGTGCCGCTTTGGACGTTCTGCCGGTCGAACCGCCACCGGCGGGTGCGGCATTGCTGGGCCGTGATAACGTCATCATCACACCGCACACTGGCTTTTATTCGGAGGAGGCCCTACTGGACCTTCAGACGACCGTGGCCAAGGATGTGGTGGCAGTCCTCAGTGGCGAGACTCCTGCCTATCCGATCAATGCGACGGAACTTGGGGGCGGCTGATGCCGGCCAGAAGGTAGACGCACAATGCGGGCGATCGTTCTGAATGCGGCTAACGAGGTGCATCTGGAGGATGTCAGACGCCCGTCCCCGGAGACAGGCGAAACGTTAATCCATGTTTCGCATTCTGGAATCTGTGGCACCGATCTAAAGATCTTCCAGGGCGGCATTCTGGTCGATTACCCGCGCATCATGGGACATGAGTCCGTCGGCGAAGTCGTCAACGGTAGGAAATCGAGCGCCTCGGTTATCGTCGATCCCGTCTATAGCTGCGGAATTTGCTACGTCTGCCTCGCGGGCCAGCCGAATCTGTGTCCAAACGGTGGGTTGATCGGCCGCGACATCGACGGTGGGTTCGCCGAATATCTCGCGGCGCCGGCCCGCAATGTCTACGCCCTGCCGGATGAAATCGATCCCGCCGAGGCACCGCTTCTGCAGCCGATGACCACATGTCTGCACGCGTTGCGGCTGGCAAGGGTGTTTCCGGGAGAGGCGGTGATCGTCATGGGTCTGGGCGTCACCGGGTTGCTGCATGTTCAACTGGCCAAGGCACTCGGTGCCTATCCGGTTATCGGCATAACCCGCAGCCAGCAGAAGCTCGACCTGGCCCAACGTTTGGGGGCCGATCTCACTCTCCAGCCGGACGAGCATGCACGCGAGCGCGTGCTGGAAGCGACGGCGGGACGGGGTGTAGACTTGGTCATTGAATCGGTCGGCAAGCTCTCAATTCTGGCGCAGGCCATTGATTTCGCGCGTATCGGCGGCCGGATCCTAGCTTTCGGTATCTACACCGAAAGGGAAGGCGCGCTGCCCTTCTACGACTTCTATTTCAAGGAACTCAACCTGATCAGTACGCGTGCCGCAAAGGCCCAGGATTTTCCAGCCTGCATCGAACTTGTGCGGCGCGGCGCTGTTAAACTGAAGCCGGTGATCAGTCATTCGCTGCCGCTCGACGAGCTGGACCAGGCGCTCGACCTCCTCGACGGCGGCGATTCAAGCCGCCTGAAGATCATCCTAGATCACTCGGACTGAAGGCGTTTCGCCTGCCTTTTTGACAGTCTGAGGCCGGCTCAGTCGGCGAGCGTCTCTTCGGCGAGCTTGCGGAACTCGTCGTCAGCCATCAGCCGCTTGTTGATGAGTCCCCAATCCTTGACCGCCATCAGCACTTCCATGGCCTGCTCCTCGGTGGCCTGGATTTGGAATTTGGCGAGCCAGTCCTTGACCGAATCAATCCCCGATCCTTTGCCCATGACAACCTCTGGCTCGGCCTGTCCGACCATCCGCGGACGGAACGGTACAACCTCGGTCTGGTGCTCCTCACCGCAATTGAGCAGCCAGGTGGCGATAATGCCGGATTCGACCTTGAACAGATCGTCGCCGACGATTGGCCGGTTGCCTGGGACGATCGCACCGGAGATCTCTCGGACCAGGTCGGCAAGCGGCTTCAACTGCTCCACTTTGATGCCGATGTCGATGCCGTAAAGCGTGAGAAGTGCCATCACCGTTTCTTCCATCGGCACATTTCCGGCCCGCTCGCCCAACCCCAGGACGGTCGACTGGATCACCTCGACGCCCTCCGAAACCGCCATCAGTGTATTGGCGATGCCGAGGCCGAAATCCATGTGGAAATGCGCCTCCAGCGGTTTATCGATTCGTGCCTTGATGGCGCGAACGAAATATCGCATGGCGTGGATCGAGGTGGCACCCATGGTATCGACCAACGCGAGGCCGTCCATGTGGCCTTCATTGCCGACTCGCTCAATAAGGTCGATCACCCATTTCAGATCGGATCGGGTGAAGTCGATCGGAAAGAAGACGACCTCCAGCCCATTGTCGTGCGCGTATTTCGTCGATTCGATAGAGAGGTCGATGGCGCGTTCCAGCTCCCAGCGGTAACCGAGTTCGATCAAGTGCGGACTCGCCGGCACCTCCATGATGACACCACCGACGCCAGCATCGACGGCGCGTTTGACGTCCTCGACCATGCAGCGGGAGAAGGCGTAGATCTTCGGGCCGAAGTCGCGCTTAGCCAACTCCTGAACGACCCTCGCATCATCCCTGGAGACGACCGGCATGCCGGCCTCGATGCGATGAACACCCGTTTCAGCCAGCGCCTCGGCGATCCTAATTTTGTCGTCGAAGTCAAATGCAAGACCAGCTTGCTGCTCGCCGTCGCGCAGCGTGACGTCATGAATCTTGATCTGCTCGGGAAAATTCCACTCTGCCGTAACTTCGGGAGCGAAGTTCCACGGGCTGGTGTGCCAATTCTCTGTTTTCCACGGTGTATCGTTCATCGAGTAATGCTCCCCTTGCGATCACGCTGGGCGATCGCTCATCGACTGTCTTCCTACGGCTCGTCTGCTCCATCGTGATGCAGCCGTCCCGCCCCGCGGCGCCCGCTGGTAAGCCAATGTATCTAGCGGCAGCAAGGGTCGGCAATGCAAAACTCGGCTACTGGAATGGGGCAATCAGTCGCGGGCAATCGGTAGGTGACAGTGAAATACGCTCTTTGGTTGGCCTCCATCGGGCCAATTACGGAGGGATTCCTGTAACGACGCGCTGGCCCTCAGAGAAAGCATTTACGCCAAAGAAGGATTTTGCCCTTTTCTTTTTGTACGTAATACTTATATTAAGCATTACACACTATAAGATATTCGAAGATGGAAGAACGGGATTCCGACCCCAACTTGGGACTCTTGATGTATGACGTCGCGCGTCTCATGCGCGCCAACTTCCATCGTAGGGTCAGGCCGCTGGGACTCACTCAGGCACAGTGGCGCACGTTGTTTCATTTGGCGCGAAACGAGGGGGTCAATCAAGGGGTGCTGGCCGAGATCTTGGAGATCCAGCCGATTACGTTGGCCCGGCTTATCGATCGCCTCGAAGCGGCCGGATGGGCCGAGCGCCGACCCGACCCGGCCGATCGAAGGGCGTTCCAATTATTCGTAACCGCCAAGGCTCAGCCGCTGCTCGAGCAGATCAGGGAGTTGGCCGCCGAGACTCGAGAGGAGGCCATGCAGGGGTTGGGTCAGACGGAGCGCGAGCACTTGCTTGATCTGTTGAGCGCCTTAAAGAACAACCTGCTGGCGACTGAAAACACTGCCTCTCAGGCGAGAGCGGGTCGTCCGGTCCACGGGCCCGTATCCGAGCCTGGTTCCAGGAAACGGAAGCGCCAAAATGGCTGAGCCCGTACCCACGCGCGACGATGGTGTGGCAAGGCTGCCCCAAGCGACAGCGCACCAAGACGTGTCGGCATCTCAAGCATCAACTCGCCCGTGGGCACGCTTCGCGCTCATGATACTCGGTCCGATCGTAGCGCTGTTGGTCGGCGGTTATTTTTACGCCACTGGCGGGAAATATGTCGGGACGGAAGATGCATACGTCAAGGCCGACAAGGTGGTGGTGGGCGTGCAGGTCGCCGGACCGATCACGGAGGTATCGGTTCGCGAGAACCAGCACGTCGCGAAGGGTGACATCCTGTTCCGCATCGAATCGGACTCCTACCAGATCGCTCTCGCGCGGACTGAGGCCGCCCTGCAGCAGGTTCGTACCGATATTGCGGAGATGAAGGCAAGCTTCCGCGAGAAGCAGGCTCAACTGCAGCTCGCGGAGGTTAATCTGGACTACGCCGAACGCGCATTCCAGCGGCAATCAACGCTCGCCAAGAAGAGCATAGTTTCCGAGGCGCGCTACGAGGAGGCCCAGCATAAGCGTGCTGTCGCACGCGAGGAAATTGCCGTTCTGCGCCACGACCTTGCCCGTATCCTCGTCAAGCTTGGCGGCGGCGTGAGTGTGCGGGCCGAAACGCGGCCGCGTTATCTGGAGGCGAGGGCGCAAAGAGATCGCGCGCTGTTGGATATTGAGCGCACGTTCGTGCGCGCACCGTTTGCCGGCGTGGCCACCAGGAAGCCCCAGATCGGGCAGTATGTGGAACCGGGCACCCCGGTGATGAGCATCGTCGCCGACGTTGGCGTGTGGATCGAGGCCAATCTCAAGGAAACTCAGCTGACGCATGTCAGAGTCGGCCAGCCGGTGCATATCGAGGTCGATGCCTATCCTGGCCGGGACTGGAGTGGAACCGTCGAGAGCATCAGCCAGGCGACCGGCGCGGAGTTTTCCGTCCTACCGGCGCAGAATGCAACCGGCAACTGGGTCAAGGTGGTGCAGCGCCTTCCGGTGCGGATTGCGGTCCGTATCCGACCCGGTGATCCACCGCTGCGCGCCGGAATGAGCACTGAGGTGGCGATCGATACAGGTCGCGAACGGTCACTCCCTAGCGTAGTGCGGACGTTGGTTGGCTGGCTGCAGGAGGTATCCAGCATGTTCGCCGCGGTGGCGGACCAGCGGTCGTGAACGGCAACGAGCCGATCGAGAGGCCGCTGCATCCCTGGCTGATCGCGATTTCAATCATGCTGGCAACGGTCATGCAGGTGCTGGACATGTCGATCGCGAACGTCGCCCTGCCGGCCATGCAGGGTGGCTTGTCGACGACGCAGGAGCAAATCTCCTGGGTTCTGACCTCCTACATCATTGCCACGGCGATCATGACGCCTGCGACGGGATATCTTGCGAGCCGCTTCGGGCGGCGTCGGATATTCATCATTTCGGTCTTCGGATTCACCGTGGCCTCCATGATGTGCGGTGCCGCCGTCACGCTGCCCCAACTGGTTGCGTTCCGAATACTGCAAGGCACCCTTGGCGCCGCGCTGGTACCGCTTTCGCAATCTCTGCTGCTCGACACGTTCCCGCGCGAGAAACACGGGCAGGCCATGGCGCTGTGGGGTATGGGCGTGATGGCCGGACCCATCCTCGGCCCCACGTTCGGCGGCTATCTCACTGAAGCTATTAGCTGGCGATGGGTTTTCTACATCAACCTGCCGGTTGGTATGCTGGCGCTTACCGGCATCCTGGCCTTCGTTCCCGAGACAAAGAAGGACCGGGAACGTCCGTTCGATTGGCTGGGGTTCCTCTTTCTTAGCATATCGATCGGCATGCTGCAGATGGTGCTCGACCGTGGCCAGTTGCGCGACTGGTTCTCATCGACCGAGATCATTGTTGAGGCGTCAATCTCCGCGCTTTGCCTCTACTTGTTCGTCGTTCACATGTTCACTGCCCGCCGACCGTTCTTCGATCCCGCCCTTTTCAAGGATCGCAGCTTCGTCGGTGCTCTGAGCTTCATGCTTATGATTGGGCTTATCTTTATGTCTAGTATCCTGCTGTTTCCTCCCTACCTGCAGACCCTGAAAGGCTATCCGGTCATCACCACCGGTATCGTCCTCGCACCGCGTGGCGTGGGGTCCTTGGTTGCCATGTTTGTCGTCGGGCGTGTGATCAACCATGTCGATCGGCGCCTTCTGGTCCTCGTGGGACTGCTGTTTATCGCATGGTCGTTGTGGCTGATGGCAGGATTCTCCCTCGATGTCGGCGTTTGGGCCGTCGTAAACACGGGCATTATCCAGGGGGTGGGCATGGGTTGTTTCTTCGTACCGCTCAGTACCCTGGCGTTCGCTACGCTGGCGCCAAAGTACAGGAATGAGGCTAGCGCCCTCTTCAGCCTGGCACGCAACATTGGCAGTAGCATTGGCATTTCTATCGCCGTGACGCTGTTGGTGCGGAACATCCAGGTCAACCATGCGACGCTGAGCGAACACGTTACGCCCTTCAACAGTCTCTTAAGGCTGCCCGGTGCCTCGCGCTTCTGGGATCTCGGCGATACGGCGGGCTTGCTGACCCTCAATCAGGAAGTCACGCGGCAGGCGGCGAGCATCGCCTACGTCAATGACTTCCTGATCATGATGTATTTGTCGCTCGCAACGATCCCGATCCTGCTTCTTCTCAAGAATCCACGCCGTGTTCCGGCAACCTCGTCGATCGCGTGATGCGGGCCGTCGAATGGATATTCCGGGTTTTCGTGGGTCTGGTTGGGCTAGCTTTTTTGTTGGCTGCTGTCGGCGTCTTCCTTTCAGATGGGCCGACGGTTTTGGGCGGCCGAACATGGCTTTACGGAATTCCCTTACTCTCCGTTGGACTCCTTGGACTGTGGCTAACGCGGCTGCATCTTCCAGGCCTGATACTCGTAATGATCAATGGGGGTGCCGCCGGTGCGGCGTTAATCGGCGCCGAGCTCTACCTGTCCGTTGCACAAAGATTACCGCCGACCGCTGCAGCGCGGTCACCGCAGACGATAGCGGCCGAGCTGCGAAGCGCGGGAACGCACGCCTACCCGCACGTATGTTCCACCATGTTGTCTGACACGCCGCTCGCTGGGTCGGATGGATCTCCACTTTTGCCGCTTGGTGGTCTATCGGATAACCTGCTCATCTCGCTTGATGATGACAAGATCGTGACCCGGTATTCGGACGAGCACGGATTTAACAATCCCGAAGGTCAATGGCATACCGGAAATGTTGAGGTCATGGCTGTGGGAGACTCGTTCACGTTCGGCGCCGATGTTCCGTTCGGCCACTCCTTCATGGACCTTGTACGGACTAAGGCGGGTTCGACCGTAAACCTCGGATGTGGGGGCAACGGCCCACTAAGCGAGCTTGCCGCGCTTGTTGAATACGGGCCTCTATTGCGTCCAAAAACTGTAGTCTGGGTTTACTATGAGGGCAATGATCTGACCAAGGATCTCAGGCGGGAGCTTCGCTCACCGGTCCTCGCGCGATATCTCGAGGAGGACTTTACACAACAGCTGGCGAACCGACAGGGAGAAATCAATGCGGCCCTGACGAACTTCCTCGAACCGCGGTTGGCGAAGATAGGCGAAACTGCAACGACGCCAAATGTGCGTTCGGCGGTTGCGTTGCCAGACATCCTCCGGCTAACCCAGCTACGCACCACAGTGGGGCTGACTTGCGGCTTTGACCGACACCGGTTCCAGTTGGTCTGCGACTTCGACGACGCTGCGCTTGCTCGGTTCAGCCAGATTCTTGATACCGCTGCCAAGCTTATAGGGACCTGGCATGGGCGGTTTGTCTTCGTCTATCTACCCGGTGCCGATCGTTACACAAACTGGTTCGCAAACGTAGACGCCGACGGTGCGCGTAACGCGGTACTCCGTGTCGTCGAGGAGCTCGGGATCGAGCGCGTGGACATACACACGGCCTTCCTCCGGCACGCCGATCCGCGAGCCCTGTTTGCCGGACACTTCAACAAGGAGGGAAATAGATTGGTCGCGGGGACGATTCTTACACGCTTGCGGTCCGAATGATCGCCGATGCAAAAGACCGACACCCGCCGCACACACAGGCCATGTGATCTTCATACCGACGCTGCGTGAAGGTAGTGAATGAACGAATTCGCCTCTGCGTTTCTTTATCGGCCCTTTCCATTCTTGCTGCTGCTTGTCGCCGGGTTGGGCCTGCGTCGGTTCACGCGGTTCCATCGCGCCGGCCGGCGAACGGCAATCTTAGCGGTTGTCGCGCTGGTGCTCTCGGTCGTGCCGATGACGGCAAAACTGGCGCTCCTGCCAGCGTTGAACACCGTTTCCAGATGGCAAGACGGGATCGAAGTGGGCGCTGTTGTCGTGCCGACCGGAGGGGCTTATAAGGATACCGGTGGCAGATGGCACCCGAGCTCCGAGTCCGTTCGGCGGGCTAGCCTGGCGTCGGCCATGCAAGCTAGACTTGGCCTTCCGTTGCTAATCACCGGTGCGAATCTCCGCGAGAACGGGATCTCCGAGGCCGGGATAGTTATCGAAACGCTGGGGCTCGAGGCCGGTCGCGTCTGGCTCGACGAGTCGGCGCGCAATACGCATGAGAATGCGCGCGCACTCGCCGGTCGCCTTGGCGAGTTGAGGTCGACAGAATTCTGATGGTGACTTCGCTACTGCATATGCCTCGCATGGCGGCATCCTTGCGCGCCAGTGGCTTGAAAGTATATGGGATGCCGGTACCGGTGCCGCAGTTAGAGAGCTTCGGCTGGCGGGATTTAGTGCTGAGCAACCGCGGCCTGGCGCTGTCGAAAGCAGTAAGCAAGGTTTACGCTGGCCTAGCCCTTTACTTGCTGCGAGGCTGGATTTCGGCGCCTGTGTCCGTCATCAAAACATTTGGGACATCAGAGCCTATTTCTTAACGGAGGATCT
>CAZCVU010000072.1:0-9134 GCA_964501745.1 uncultured Flavobacteriales bacterium
ATCAGGCTTGAGGCCAAGCGCCTTGTGGTAACTGGCGACGGCTTCTTCTGGCTTGCCAAGATCCTTGAGTGCATTGCCGAGATTGTTGTATGCCTCGATATAATCGGGCTTGAGGCTGAGCGCTTTCTTGCAATGAGTGACCGCCTCGTCTAATCGGCCAAGCTCCCGGAGCGCATTGCTGAGGTTGCTGTGTGCCTCGGCGAAATCGGGCTTGATAGCCAGAGCCTTGATGATCAGATCGACTGCCAGGTCATTTTTCCCCACTTGGTGCGCGATCATGCCCAGTAGGTGCAAGGCACTGGGCTGATTGGGGTCGTTTTGCAATATCTGTTGGTAGATATTTTCCGCCTGAGACAGGCGCCCCATTGTGTGGTGCTGCAGAGCGAGGTCCAAGGCCTGTTGGATTGTTAGCGTCTGTTGCTGATCAGACATTGCTCCACCGTATCAGGCAACTCCACCGGAGAGAGGACAAAATTCATACTTAATGTTCAAGTCTATGGCGGGGAAGATACTCACGTTTGCAAAGGTGGGATGGTCCCCCATCCGCACGACAGGGTCCATGACGCCTGGACCATGTAACCGTACACAGGCGCAAGGGTCCACGGATCATGGCCTAGCCCGGCTAATATCTCCCGCTACTCATTCGCCCGATCCAGCCGCCAATTCGCAATCGACCGTGGCAAGGTGCCAGCTCAGCCTGTTTGTCAGCGCAGCCACCTCGCCGACGACCAGCAGGGTCGGCGCCTCGAAGTGCATCTCACGGAGACAGTCGGGCAGGTCGGCAAGCGTCGTCAGCACAGTGCGCTGTTCGGGCGTCGTGCCCTTCTCGATGGCCGCGGCTGGCGTGTAGCCTGGCAAGCCGGCCTTGATCAGCTTGCGGCTGATCAGTCTGACGTTGGTCAGCCCCATGTAGATCACCAGCGTGGTGTCGGCATCGGCCAGCGCGTTCCAGTCGAAGTCCAACGCCTTGTCGTCCCGCATATGGCCGGTGATGAAGCGCACGCCTTTGGCCAGCCCCCGGTGGGTCAGCGGTATGCCGGCATAGGCGGCGCAGCCGGCAGACGCGGTGATGCCCGGCACGACCTCAAACGAGATGCCGTTCTCGACCAGATACATCGCCTCCTCGCTGCCGCGCCCGAAAACGAACGGGTCGCCACCCTTGAGACGCACCACGTTGCGGCCGCTCTTGGCCAGGCTGAGCAGCAGCTCGTTGATCTCCTGCTGCGGCATGAAGTGTTTGCGGGACGCCTTGCCGGCGAAGATGCGGGTCGTTCCGGCCGGTATCAGGTCGAGGATCTGCGGTGAAACCAGGCGGTCATAGATCACGGCGTCGGCCGCCTGCAGCAGGCGCTGCGCCTTGACCGTCAGGAGTTCCGGATCGCCCGGTCCGGCGCCGACGATGAAGGCGCGTGTCTCGGCTTTGGATGCGGTGGGCTCGGCCCGGAATTCGGTTCTACCTCCGTTCGGCGCGCGTTCGGCGCGATTGCCGCGATGGCGCTTGCAATCTCGTACGAAGGCAACGAAGCGCTCGACCCAGCCGGTGCCGCCGAGGTTGCGCAGATGGGTGTAGCTCGCCAGCAGATTGCGGTAGACAATTCCGTCACGCTGGCCGTCCGTGCCGGTGCCTCGCAGCACGTCGTAGGCAAAGATAGTTTCCGGGGCGAGGTGCTTGATCTCTGAGTAGTGAAACTCGTGGGCCGGGATTTCCCGTCCGCTGTTCACGGTCTGCTCGCCGGGCCAAGGGAAATTCGCGGTCTCGCGTAGACGGACATAGCCGCGGCCCCTCGGGCGATCATGCATCACTACGTCACCCGAAATGACGCCGGCCATCTCGCAAGTGGTACCCTGCCAAGTCAGACTGCGCGCGAGATACATCAGCCCGCCACACTCGGCGTAGGTCGGCAGGCCTGACTCGATGGCCTCACGGATTTCCCGACGCAGCCCGGCATTGGCCTCGAGCGCGGCCATCTGGGTTTCGGGAAAGCCACCGCCGATGATCAAGCCATCCACCGGCGGCAGGTGGCTGTCGCGCAGCGTATCGAGCGGCACGATCTCAGCGCCTGCCGCCTGCAGCGCCGTCAAGTCGTCTGGATAGTAGAAGCAGAATGCCGAATCGCGGGCTACTGCGATGCGAATGTCGGGTGCCTGCTTGTTGTCTCGTGGTACCGCGAGTCTCTCGACCATTGGCCGTGCGGTGGCGGCGGCTGCAATCAGTTGATCGAGGTCGACCTGGTCCGAAACCGCGGCGGCGATCGCCTCGATCCGGACCTCCGCGTCGGCCGCCTCTGCACTGGGAACCAGGCCGAGGTGCCGCTCGCCGATCTCCAGTTCGGGATCGTGCTGTACAGCGCCCAGCACCGTCGCGTCGGTGTAGTGCTCAAGGATCGATCTGAGCTTGCTCTCGTGGCGCTGTCCGCCGACCGAGTTGAGGATCACGCCAGCGATGCGAATGTCTGGATCGAAGGCTTGATAGCCGAGGATCAGCGGCGCGATGCCGCGCGTCATACCGCGTGCGTTGATCACCAGCACGACCGGCGCACCGAGCAGGTCGGCCAGAGCCGCGTTACTGTTGCCGCCGTCGAGATCGAGTCCGTCGTAGAGCCCTTTGTTGCCTTCGATGATCGAGAGGTCGGCATCTGCGCTGTAGCAGGCGAAGACGGCGCCGATTTCCGCCTGGCTCATGGTGTTGTAATCGAGGTTTATGCACGGCCGACCGGCGCCCAGGCCAAGCCAAATCGGATCGATGTAGTCGGGGCCCTTCTTGAATGGTTGTACCGCACTGCCGCGCTGTGACAGTGCCCGGCATAGACCGGCCGTGATCATCGTCTTGCCCGAAGACTTGTGGGCGGCGGAGATCAGTAGATGGGCCATGGTCAGGCCGCGGTATCAAACCGCTCTCTGGTGCGGTTGTTCCACATCTCGCGTGCCATCACATCGGCTTCTTCGATGGAGCCGGCACGTCCTAGCGCCTTCAGCACGACCGCCATCGTACCGGCGACGCTGGCGGCGGCGTGGGCATTCTCTTCCTCGCCGCGCCAGACGCTGCCCAGCCTGGAGAGATCCATTACCTCGTCGGTCCGGACCTGTTCATCGGGCAATAAGGCCGGCCATTCCTCGTCGACCGGCTCACCATTGCGCAGGCCGTACACCAGCACCGGCTTTTGCGGCCGCCGTTCCGCTTCGCCGCCCTCGCCCTTGAAGACGATCATATTGCGTTGGCCCAGGAGCTGCCCGATGCCGCGATGAATCTCGGCATAGTTGGGGTGGAAGACCGACTGAATCTCGTGGCTGGCGCCAAGCGGGTTGATCAGGCGGACGAAAGTGTTGATCGGCGAGCGCACGCCAATCACCGATTTGAGCTCGATAATTTCTTGCAATCTCGGACACAGTTGGTGCAACGACAGAAAGCTGAAATTACGCGCCGTAATGTGTTCTGCGGCCTCCGTCAGCGAACCTGCGATCGGGATGCCGAGTCCTGTTAGCACTTCGCGGGCATAGATGCGTCCGGGCGTATGGGCCTCGCTGCCATGCATGAAGATGCGCACGCCGTTTTGCGCCAGCAACAGCGCCGATAGAATGTACCACGGCAATTGCCGCTTCTTGCCCGAGTAGGATGACCAGTCGAGATCGATCTCCGGCGTGGCGGCCGGCAGGTCCAGTGATTCTCGGACAGCCCGCACGAAGCCTGCGCCCTCCTCAGGTACCTCGGTACGCACCCTGAGCACACAGAGGAAGGCGCCGAGCTGAATCGGCTCGACGGTATCGGCAAGGATCATCTGGGTCGCCTCATAGGACTCGTCCTCGGTCAACGGACGCGAAAGGTTCGGTCCCCGGGCGATGATCCGCACATATTTGGCGAACGGATGGTCTTCTGTCATGCGTCTCTTGATCTCTTAGTTTCGTATTTCAGCCCAAGGCCTAAGCTATTTTACACTGGACTGACGATCTCGTCGCCCTCTCGGGCTCGGTCTGATTGGGCAATGGCAGTGCTGTCGCCAACCACAGATTTTGACGCAACTTGCCGGTGTGAGCGAGTGACACCACGACGATGTACGTGGGCTTTGTGGCGACTTCGTGCTACATATTCATCTTTCCCTAACTGGAACATTGCAACGGTGAGCTTATGGACGAAATGATGGCGGAAAGCGCTAAGGAGGCGACCAGCTTTCTCAAGGTGCTGGCTAACGAGAAGCGCCTTCTCATCCTGTGTCACCTTGCCAATGGCGAGAAGTCGGTGACGGAACTCGAACGACTCATGAATATCCGTCAGCCCACCCTGTCGCAGCAACTTGCGCGACTGAGAGCCGAGGAATTGGTGGAGACGCGTCGCGAGGCGAAGACAATCTACTATTCGCTTGCCAGCACTGAAGCTGTCCTTGCTATTCAGTTGATTTACAAAGTGTTCTGCGAACAGGACGATTCTCCGTCTATCAAGTTGAATCGATTTATCGATGGCGTACCCAACGCGATGCTGCGGCAACTGGCCGAAGCCTGATTCATTTGGGTTACTGACACGCCGCGACAGCGGGTCCCGAACTTATTCGCCGAGCCCCATCTCAATATAGCCTGAAGGGCAAACGTCGGCGCAGATATGGCAGCCGATGCATTTTCCGTAATCGGTATCGACGTAACGGCCCGCGGTTCGCTCGTCCTTCCCGACCTTAAACACGGCATCCTGCGGGCAGAAGATGATGCAGTTGTTGCATTCGAGGCACATGCCGCAGCACATGCAGCGGTTGGCCTCGGCGACAGCCTGCTCCTCGGTGAGACCAGCGAATCGTTCCTCGAAGTTGCCCAGCACCTTCTTTGCGTCGAGATTGACCTCTTCGCGGCGGTTCATCGGCACGTATTCGAAGTGTCCGAGGAACATCTTGTCGTGCTCGATGATTTCGCGGAAGGAACGGTTCTCGTAATTGTGCACCGCGAAGTCAGATTCGTCGGTACCGCGCGTCTCACCCTGGTCGTAGGTGCTTGGCTCGAGCTCATGTGCACGCAGTTCCGCGAGCAGGTTGAAGTGGTGGACGTCGACCTTTGGTCGCTTGCCCAGGTCCTCACCGCGTAGGTACTGATCGATGCCCTCGACTGCGATCGAAGCCTGGCCGATCGCCGTCGTCAGCAGGTGCGGCAGGATCACGTCGCCGCCGACAAAATGGCCCGGTCTGTCCGGCACCCGATAGTTCGCATCGGCGTTCATCAGGCCGTTACCATTGTCGAGCTCCTCGAAACCGGTGAAATCGCCACCCTGGCCGGTGGCACCGACGATGAGCGAGCATTCGATCTCGAATTCCTCACATTCCCTGGCCGTCATTTCGCCGCCTTCCCAGTCGACGGGTACGACCTTCAGGGCGGTGGCGCGGCCGTCAGCGTCTCGGATGACCTCGACCGGGGCCAGACTCTCATGTATCTCGACGCCTTCCTTGATGACCGCGTCGAGCTCTTGTCGCGTAGCCGGCGCTCTGTCGATCGGTCGGCGGTAGACGATCCAAACATCCGCGCCCTGGCGCCGCGCTGCCGTGGCCACGTCATGGACAGTGTGCCCGAGGATCACGCTTTCCGGCCGATCCTTCTTATCCTTGGTGGATACCTGACCGATGCGACGCGCCACCGCCGCCACATCCATCGCCGTGTCGCCCGCACCGACCACCAACACGCGGCCGTCCATATGCCGCAGGCGCCCCTCATTGAAAGCGCGCAGGAATGCCATGCCATCGACACAGTTCGGCGCTTCGGCGCCGGGGATCGGCAGCGGTTTACCCGATTGCGCACCGATCGCCCAGAAAATCGCGTCATATTCCTGTTCGATCTTCGCAAGCTCTACGTCGACACCGACAGTTGTGTCGAGCCGCACCTCGACGCCCATGTCGAGAATGCGCTGGATCTCGCCGTCCAGAACCTCTTTTGGCGTGCGGTAGCCGGGAATGCCAAAGCGCATCATTCCACCGAGTGAAGCATAGGCCTCGAAGATCGTGCAGGCGTGACCGCGCAGGCGCAGGAAGTAGGCGGCTGAAAGCCCGGCCGGCCCTCCGCCGATGATGGCGACCCGCTTGCCCGTGTCTTCGCCGGGCGCGTCGAGCGTCGCGGCGTTGCCCAGCGCCCAGTCGCCGACATATTGCTCAACCAGATTGATGCCCACCTGCTCGTCGACTTCGTTGCGGTTACAGCCTTCCTCGCATGGCGCCGGGCACACCCGCCCCATAATCGCAGGGAACGGGTTGGCCGCGGCCATACGTTCGAAGACATATTGCTGCCAACTCGCGTCGCCCAAGGGTTTGTCGATACCGCTCACGATCAAGAGCCAGCCGCGGATGTCGTGGCCCGATGGGCAGCTTCCCTGACAGGGCGGCGCACGGTGGACGTAGGTCGGACACTGATGCGATTGGTCGCCCTTGAAGATCTGGTCTTCCCAACTGCTCCAGGTTGTCTCGCCGTCCTGGTACCGTCGGCGCGTCGGTTGGGTTTCGTTCATCTGCTGCTCATTTCCTGCCGGCTCGACAAGAGCATCCTCGTTACGCTCTTGTCTCAAGCCACTTGGCGTTGCTCATTGGCGGCCGCGCATGCCTTCGCGCCGCGTTTCCCACTGATTCTTTCGCCTGGTGGCTAGAAGTGGATGTGGCTTGACGCGTTGTAGCTCTTCCTGGCGCCCTGCCAATCGTCGATGTGGAAGCGCGTGAACGGCAGGCCTGTGATCTCGAAGAAGCGCGGCCAGCCGATGCGGTCGATCCATTCGCTCATACGCTCCCAGGCGCGGGCATCCGCCTTGTAGACGCGTAGGATCTTCTTGACGATTTCGGCGACCTCGGGCCAGCGCGGTGGGTTGTTGGGCAGGCCGCCGGCAACCAGCTTGTGGAAAGTCGGCTTGCTGCGCGTGCTGGAATGCTTGCCGCCGACCCAGATCGCCAGCGTGGTGGTCTCCGGATCGTTGATCTGCATCGGCGGGCAGGGCGGGTAACAGGCGCCGCAGCACATGCACTTTCTTTCGTCGATCTCGAGCGAAGGCTTGCCATTGACGAGTGCCGGCCGGATTGCCGCGACCGGGCAGCGGGCGATCACAGCCGGTCGTTCGCAGACGCTGGAAACCAGGTCATGGTTGATTTTCGGCGGCTTGGTGTACTGCACGTTGATCGAGATATCACCCTGCCCGCCGCAGTTGACCTGGCAGCACGAGGTGTTGATTTTGACCCGGTTGGGCATCTCTTCGTGGGTGAACTCGTGATAGAGCTCGTCCATCAGCGCCTTGACCACACCCGAGGCGTCGGTCCCGGGGATATCGCAGTGTAGCCATCCCTGGGTATGCGCGATCATCGTGATCGAGTTGCCAGTACCGCCAATCGGAAATCCCTCGTCCTCGAGTTTTTCGATCAGCGGCTCGACCTTGGCGCGGTCGCCGACCATGTACTCGATGTTGGAACGCGCGGTAAATCGCACGTGGCCGTCGGCGAATTCGTCGGCGATGTCGCACAGCAAGCGGATTGTGTAGACGTCGAGCTGGCGCGGCGTGCCGGCACGCACTGTCCAGATTTCATCGCCGCTGTTTGCCGTGTGGTGCAGCACGCCGGGACGTAGCCGGTCGTGCCAGGCCCAGTGGCCGAAGTTCTTGCGCATCAGGGGATGCATCAGCGGCATCGGATCCGGCACACCGCTTTCGATCGTTTCCCACTCTAGTTCGGTCGTCTCTGACATCGTTGTCTCCACCCGAATTGGGCCATGTGCTCGCAATCGTCCGACCGTTATTCCGCGGCCGGTGCCTCGATCAGCTTCTCTTCTTCGCCTTCTTCGTCTTTACCGTGGCGCGCGTTCCATTTGGCAACTTCCTCGTCCCATCCATCCATGCGCACGTAGGAGTTGGAGCGCGGATGGCTGATCATGTTGGGATCCAGGTCGAGCCCGATCGCCTCGAGGAAATTGGGCAGGCCGATCCGGTCGATGGTCTCGCCAATGCGCTCGTGGTCGAGACCGTTCTCGGCCCAGAAATCGATGCATTCGTGGCCCAGCTCGCGCAGCTTCTCGTAATCCTCCTCCGTCTCCAGCTTCATGAAGGGGACGATGACCGTGCCCATCAGGTCGCCGATCTTGAGGCTGCGCTTGCCACCAAGGAGAATGGTCACTCCGCGCACCTTGCCGGGCTTCAGCGCCTTGGTCATGACGTTGATGCAGTGCATGCATCTGACGCAGCTCTTGTTGTCGACCTCGAGCGTGTCGTCGTCGTTGAGGCTCAGTGAGCGCGTCGGACACATGGCGATGACCTGGTCGATAACCTCCTTGCGGCCGCGTTCCTTGACGCACTCTTTCACCTTCTCCTGATCGACCTGCATATCGTCGGCCCAGGTGCCGATCACGGCAAAATCGGACCGCTGGACAGCGTTTACACAGTCATTGGCGCAGCCGGAAAACTTGAACTTGAACTTATAGGGCAGCGCCGGCCGATGCATCTCGTCCAGCAGCGAGTTGATCACCATGCGGTGAGCCTTTTGCTCGTTGAAGCAGGACTGCTCACAGCGCGCCGCGCCAACACAGCTCATCGAGGTGCGCACGGCAGCTCCCGCACCGCCAAGATCGAATCCAGCCTGGTTGAGTTCGTCGAAGCAGGGCTGGATCCCCTCGGACGAAATGCCCTGGAACATGATATCGCCGCTCTGCCCGTGCAGTGCGATCAGACCGGAACCATGTTTCTCCCAGATATCGCAGATCTTGCGCAGCGTTGCCGTGTCGTAGTGCATGCCGGCCGGCGGTTGCACGCGGAAGGTATGAAACTCGGACGACTCCGGATAGTCGTCAGGAACCTCCGAGAAACGCGGGATGATGCCGGCGCCATACCCCTTAACGCCGACAGTGCCGCCCTTCCAGTAACCCTTGCGCGTCTCGTAGGAATGCTCGAGCTGGCCCAGCAAGTCCTTCATCATCGGTGCGTACTGCTCGCCCTCCGAATCGGCGAGACGCTTCAGTCCCGACACGAAGCTTGGCCAGGGCCCGCTCTCGAGTTCATCGAGCATCGGTGTTTCGCGCAGTTTCTTGCCCGCGCTTCGCTTCTTCCCGTTCGCCTTCTTTTTGGCGTTTGCCGCCGTCTTCTTTGCCATGCGTCACCTCAATCGATTTAGTGCAGGCAATATACAGGCATTTGTTTCATATTCAATGAT
>CAZCVU010000073.1:0-9021 GCA_964501745.1 uncultured Flavobacteriales bacterium
GGGTGCAGCGCCGTTTATGAAGACGGCTTGACCTTCATCGGCATTGAGTGCCCGCATCAGGATTTTGCTGAGCGTCGTCTTCCCGCAACCGCTCTCACCGACCAGCCCTAAACATTCGCCGCGCTTTATGTCGAAGCTGACATCATCTACCGCGTGAACCGTGTTGTCGGATGAGCTGTCGAGAAGCTTGGTCTTTCGGATGCGGAACCTCTTGCTAACTCCGCTAACGGCCAAAATTGGGACGTCCGGGTCGGCGACCTCACGCGGTGCTTCCTTCTGCGCCATCAAGCGGCCAGCATCGCTGACGATTTCACGAATTGGCACAAGCCGTTCGCCCGGCTCCATATTAAACCGGGGGACCGCTCGTAGGAGCGCATGAAGATAAGGATGCTGCGGGTGATGGAAAATCCGGTCCAAGGTGCCGTATTCCATGACCTCGCCCTGATAGAGAACGACGACTTCCTCGGCCAAATTGGCAACCACGCCTAGATCGTGGGTGATGATCAAGACCGCCATGTCGAGCTCTTGCTGCAGCTCCTTGATTTGCCGCAGTATCTGCGCCTGGATCGTCACGTCGAGCGCCGTGGTTGGTTCGTCAGCAACAAGCAATGCCGGGCGGCAGACAAGCGCCATGGCGATCATGGCGCGTTGTCGCAAGCCGCCGGATAGCTCGAAAGGATAAGTCCTTAACGCGCGCGCCGGATTCGGAAAGCCGACCATGTGCAGCATTTCGCGCGCAATTTCTTTCCCCTCGGCGAGCGAACAGGTCCGGTGTAGGTGCAGCGCTTCGGTAATCTGGTTGCCGATGGTGTGGAGTGCGGACAGGGAAGTCATCGGTTCCTGGAAAATAATCGAAATTCGGCCACCCCGGATGCACCTCATGGTTTCGCCGTTCGGCCGCAGGGCAGCGATATCGATGATCCTGCCGTCTTCCAGGGGGTCGGCGAACAGAATTCGCCCGCCGGAGATTCGCCCTACGGCGGGCAGAATACCCATTATGCTCTGCGAGATGACGGTCTTGCCGGAGCCTGATTCGCCAACTAAGGCGACAGTCGACCCACGCCGCACGCGAAATGAGACGCCTCTGACAGCCTCTATGTGACCTTCCGGCAACTGGAACTCAACCTTGAGTCCCTCGACCTTCAGCAAGTCCTGACTCACCCGCCAACATCTCCCAATTTGGCGGTGCTGCCCCCTGAACCGCCGACGGAAATTCCTAATGCCCCGAAATTGCCGATCGTAACGTCATTCATCAACGCGTCGTTGCGCGCAGCGCATTCTGCCACGCTAGCTGCGACCTCGTCGAATCCGTTTAGGTTCGAATCGATCCTCAACGTCCCTTCACTTCCCGTTAGCTTGAGTTGCAGCCAGCCCTTGCTCTTGTCACGCCAGGTCGAGAAGTAGCTAAGTTGCACGATCTTGATTCCTTCCCAACTGAGCCGCCGCTTCGTGGGCCCGACCGAGGCGATGCCAGTCGTCGTCATTTCAATGATGGTCGCGTGGCGCAGTAGAGTACGTGCGGCGAAGACCGAAAACAACAACACGAGCGCACCCAACAGGGCGGTAACGACGGGACCGGCGTTCACCGCGAAAAGTGGTAACGCGGAAAGGGTGATTCCGGCAATCGCACGGATGTAGTCGCCGACAAGGTTCTTCAGCGGGTAGCGGTATTGCCCGGTCATCGGCTGGCGAGCGCTTCTGCCGCGCTCATCCAGCGAGCGGCGGGATGGGCCTCGGTTAGTGCCAAAAAATCGGCCACAAAGCGCCAGCAGGCTTCGTCGTGATCTAGGTGATGGGTCAGCAGGCCGGTCGCCTCAGCGGTTTCGATTTCTCCCGATCGCCGTCGTGAAAGGTGATCAATCACACGTTCGATTGCAGCGCTGCCTAGGAAGTCGCGCTGGCCGCGCCAATCGATGATATCGACATGCGCGTTGACCCGCAGTGGTGGGCGATCAGGAATGCGGGGCCCGATGCTCGACAGCGCGGAGATCCCGGCATCGGGTAATAAGGCGACAAGATCGTCGGTAATGCGGTTCCACGGAGGAACCAGTGTTGCAGTGGCCTTCTCATAAAAGACGTCGCGAAGGCGTTCCGCGCCGCGCGCAATTTCATCGATCATCTCGGATATCGGTCGGTGCTTCCCGTATTCTGCCTTCTTCTCACCTGATGGGGCATGATTGGCATGGGCATAGCCATGCTGCATGACCGTAACGTCGGGTGTGCTGGCGAGCCGCTTGGCGAGTTTTGGTCCTGCCGCCATGGGTATGGCCGCCAACGCCACAGGTATCCCGTCTGCTAGTTCGAGCAGTCGATCGAGCGCCTTGCTTGGTTGCGTTACGTCGTCGTCGCGCCACCAGAACGTTGCCTGACATTCAGGGTCCAACCATAGGTCGAGTTCCTCGGCAAGTGCAGCCCAATCGGCAGCCAGCTCGGAGGTGGCGCTGTTCGTTGATGCCATGGCAGCGAGTATAGGCGGAGTTCAGCTTTGCCGCCTAGCCGATGCAAGCTCATACATCAGGTCGGCTGACCGCTGCGCACCGTCGAGCGAAAGCGGCGAGGGCGGGGGGCGAGGCGATGCCGCAACGTCGGCAACGACAGTTGCAAGTGATTGTGCGGAGAGCTCCGCCTCCGGCATGACGGTGAGGAGTCCGTGCTCTTCGAGTAGGCGCGCGCGCAACGTTTGTTCGGTCTCGCTCTCCGAACTGAAAGGAACGACAACGGCGCGGGCGCGTGCAGCAAGCAGGTCAACGATCGTATTGTATCCGGCTTGGCTGATTGACACGCCGCACCGCGTTAGCAACAACGGCAGGTCGTGGCGAAATCGTTCGACGATGACGCCGTCGAGGTGTTCGGCCTGTGCCTCAAGGGCGCACATGTCCCTATCCGGCAGATTGCGGCCGGTAAGGAAGCGCCAGGTCCGCTCCTTGAGGGCGCCCGACGCGCGTGCCTCAAGCGCCGTGCGCAACAGTCCGTTGCCAACCGCGCCGCCGCCGGCAGAGACCAGTACATCGCCCTCGGCATTCTCCGCTTCGACGGCGCTCGCAGCGGGGTTTGCGGATACGTAGCCAGTGTATCGTAATTTGTCGGCAATTCGCGCCGCAGCGGGGAAGGTCTGGCCGAAGTCGACCAGGGCCTTGTCACCGTGAACGAGAACCATGTCGAGATCATTGCGTATCAGCTCGACGATCGCGTCAATGCGCCGGGGATCGCGCTTTGCGACCAGTATGTCTCGAACCGAGCAGACAATCGCGGCCTGGCCTTTGGCGGCAGCGATCAGCGGTGTCAGTTCAAATCGGAACTGCCAGCGCGAAAAGGGAAAACCTTCTATTACAATCACCTGAGGTTGAGACGACCGGTAGACCTCGAGAAGCGCCGCACGGCGCTGCTCATGCCAGGTATCGTCGATTTCGCTGCCATTCTCGTCAACGAGTCGCGAGAAGGCTGCATCGGCCGCTTTGACGGTGGGCAAGTGCGCAAATCTGGCACCGGCCAGCTGCGGGCCATTCGGGTCGTGGCTTCCGGACACCAAGGTGACGTCAAAGCCACGCCGCAGCATCGCCTGGGTGACGCCCGCTGCCCGCACGCCGTGCCCGATGCCGAGCAAACTCTCGACGTGGACGAGGGCCCGTGGCCGGGTCATTCCTCTGCGTCCAGCAGCGCTAGATTAAGCTGTTCGATCATGAGCTTGCTGTCGCCGATAAGAAAAAGATGAGCGCAATTTGCCAGCAGCTTGTGCGGCGGCCTGCCAGTCATATCCCAGTCTGCGGCTGATGCGTATAGGGCGCGGATAACACCGTTGTGACAGACGGCGACGGTGGGCCGGGCTTGATGTTGCAACTCGGTCAGGAAGCCGTCCAGGCGATGTTGGACGTCACGCGGGCTCTCACCGCCGGGAGGGCGAAAGTCGAGTCCCTTCGCCTCAAGCTCCGCCATGGGTTGTCCGAGCTCCTGCCTTAGGTCGACCAGTCGTCGACCCTCCCACTCCGCCCAATTCATCTCGATCAGCCGGGCGTCGTGTTTGACGCTGCCGCCGGTGAGCAACGATGCCGTTTCGGCTGCGCGTTTGAGCGGGCTCGTTACCCACTCGAAACCGGCCAGTTGCGGTGGTATCTGCCAGCGCCCGACCAGACGCCGGCCGGCCTCGCTTAGCGGAGTATCGCTGCGTCCCTGCAGACGGCCATCTTCGTTCCACGCGGTCTGAGCATGTCTGATAACGGCGAGCAGGGTCATCGACCGGCTGTCCGAATCACGCCGCCGATGATGCCGTTCAGACGGTCCGCGGCTACCGAGATATCATGGAGGATTGTTGTCTTTTCGAGGGCGGCCAGGCGCATCTTGGCTCGCCGTTCGGGTGCCAGAAGCAGCGTACGCGTTGCCTCGGCAAAGGCCTTTGCATCGCCTGAGGGGACAAGCAATCCACTCCTGCCTTGGTCGACGATTTGTGCGACGCCGGGTTCTGAACCGGCGACTACGGGCAGCCCCGCTGCCTGCGCCTCCAGCAGCGCCATACCATACGCCTCGTTGATTGCCGGCCAGCAAAACAGATCGGCTGCAGCGCTAGCTTGGCAGATCTGCTGCGGCCGCTGAACGCCAAGGTAGTGTATACGATCAGGCATGCCGAGCGCCGCCTCAACCTGCGCGCGAGCAGGGCCATCACCAACGACGAGCAGCGCCCACTCGAGATCGTCGAGGTGACGGAGGGCGCGGCCGAGACTACGGTAGGAGTTGAGCTTGTCGCCTTCGCGCATCATCGCAACCGTGATGAGCCACGGTATCTTTGAATTGATGCCAAAGCTGTCGGCCAATGCTGGTCTGTATTCGTCTCGCTTGGCCGCGGCCCGGTTCGGCTCGAGCGTCTCGATGAAGGGCAGCATCGTCGTAAGACGATTGGGTCCCTTCAAAACTGGCCTCACACATTCAATATCGCCTGGACTGAGGGAGATCACTTGGTCGGCTCGAGCCAGCGCGGATGCTGTTGCCCGGTGTCCTTCGGCCCAGAGCCCGCTGCGTTGTTTTGGGGCCAGGCTTGCCTCGGCGACAACGTAGGGAATTCCCAATGCATCGGCCACAGCAGGTCCGATCCAGTCGGGGGCTTTGTGGTAGAGGTGATAAGTGAACCACAGGTCTGGCGGTTTCCGGCGGTGATGATCCACGAAGCGTCGGGCCAGCGCCTGTCCGCGCCGGCGGATGCGCTGCTGCTGGGCATCGTTGCCAGCGCCCTCCCAGCTTCTCAATCGGGACGCGATCAGGGTCTCGTGCCCCTTCATGCGGAGCGCCTTTATGAGGAGTCGCGCCATCCGCCGGTCGCCCGATGGCACCGGATGGTCGGGGGCCTTCAATGGTGCGTAGAACGCGATCTGCACGATGTTCCGGTGACCTCGCTAGCAAACCGGGCAGCGAGGGTTTCCAGGCCGAACTCTGCGTCGAATGCCGTGCGTACACGGGTTTCGCCCGCCGAGCCAAGCCGTTGCCGCAGCGCCGGGTTTGCAATCAGGCGGGCAATCGCCCGCGTTAACTCCTGTGGATCGCCGGCAGCTGCCAGCAGACCTGTTTCACCGTCCTCGATTAGCTCCGGGATTGCCGAGACGCGTGTCGCAACGACCGGTAGGCCCTGGCTTTGCGCTTCCATCAAAACGTTTGGAAGTCCATCGCGGTCGCCGTCCGGCGCAATCTTGCTTGCAAGTACAAACAAATCGGCCGAACGCAAATGCTCGAGAACTTTCCCCTGCGCTTGTGCACCAAGCCAGTGGACACGGTCGCTGAGCCCAAGCTCTTGCGCATGCTTCTTTAGGCCTTCGAGACATTCGCCATCGCCAATATGCTCGAACCGCCAGCGACAGTCCTCCGGCAGGGCGGCCAGCGCCTGCAAGAGATCGTCGAAACCCTTTTTTGCCACGGCCCTTCCGATGGAGAGGATCAGCACCGGATCGTCTCGCCCGCGGCGGCGCTCCGGGCCTGTCGTCGGCACCGGAAAACGAGCCAGATCCAGTCCATGGTAGACAAGCCCTACCTTTTCCGGATCCGCCGCGAGTGAGCGCAAGTGATTGGCTCCCTGGGCGGTGCAGGTGACAAGCCAGTCGACGTCTCCAAGCTTTTCTCGCAGTTCCCAATCGGGGCTGGTCCAGATGTCCTTCGCATGAGCCGAACAACTCCACGGCAACTCCATCATGGTCGCGGCATAACGTGCTACCGAGGCCGGCGTGTGAAGGAAGTGGGCGTGTAGTCGCGTCGTCTGCGGCGGCAATTCGGCAGCGACCACACAGGCCTGGCCAAACCGGCGGACGCGGTTGGCCGTGAAATCGCGCCGCAGGTCCGCTAGCCAAAGCGTGCGGGCTTTTGCGTAGCCGGCCAGTCGACGGGCCTGCTGCCAAGCCCGGCCGACGCGGGCCGGCTCGTCTTTCAAATACTCCGGCAGGTAAAGCGCGGGCGCCTTAATCTCGAGATGCACCGGATGCATCTGGGCATCGGTCGGATGGCGTAGTGAGACGATTCGGATATCAAGGCCGCGCCGTTCCAGCCCAAGTATTTCTTGCGCAATGAACGACTCGGAAAGACGGGGGTATCCTTTGAGGATAAATGCGACAGCCACGACTTTTTTTCTGCCTTCGTTCTTCGATTGCTTAAGAGCGTTTAGTCTCCGCCCTCTGCCAATCGTGGAGTCGCCTGACGGCTCTTCCGCAGCAGCTGGTGCGCGAGGCGATCGACGTTCTCGAGTCCGTCTAGAATGCCCGGCACGATGCTGTCGGATGGCTTTGGCTGCTGCGGCAGGTCGTGCAGGGCGGTTATCATGTCCATGGTTTTGCGCGCGCCTTCGTCACACAACATCCGCACCAATCCAAGTTCCTGCGCGCGACTGGCGCGAATAAACTGCTCGCGGCGTGGTTTGGTACGCGGCACGATGAGGGCCCGCTTGTCGAACGAGAGAATCTCGCAAAATGTGTTGTAACCGCCCATCGCCACGACACCCACCGCACGTTCCATCAGGCTCTCTAGATGGGCGTCAAAGGTGATTGCATCAACATTCGGCAGCGCGTCTGCCCGCGCCATGAAGTCGGCCTGTTGGCCGGACTGCATAAAGGGCCCAAGAACAATCAGCGCTCGGTATGGCATGCCGAAATCGGCCTCGTAAGCGCGCAGCACCCAATCGACCATGGTTTCGCCGTCGCCGCCTCCGCCCGGCGTAACGAGAATGAAGGGGTCGCTAATTTGCATGCCAGGTGAATGTTGCGGCGGATCGTTGAGCGCTGTGCGCTCAAGGTAGCCCGTATAGATCAGCTTATGCCGCACCGAATCTGGAACATCGACGCCAGCCAGCGGATCACAGATTTGCGGCAGGCCGTAGACCCAAATGTGATCGTAGTAACCGCTAAGCGCGGGCACGACGTTCTTGCGCTGCCACTCGGGCTGCAGCAAGGAGGGTTCGTCCATGATATCGCGCAGACCCAAAACCAGCGGTGTGCCGCGCCCCTTCAACATTTCCAGCGTGTCGACGACTTCGCCACGCAAACCCAAGGGCTCCTTGTCGACAATGAACACGTCCGGGTCGAAGATCTCTGCTGTATGGCGAATGATCGAAGCTCGCATCGCCAGCGTCTCCTCGATGTCGATATGCAGATTTAGTGACGTGTATTCGCCGTTGCGCAACTTAATGACGCCTGGAATGCGCACAAAATCAACCCGGGAGCGGAAGTCGAACCGCCCAATTATCGGCGAGCCGCACAGTATCAGGACCGTCATATCCTTGTTGCGTTCGACGAGCGCGTGGGCAATCGCGCGGCACCGGCGCAGATGGCCCAAGCCAAATGTGTCGTGACAATAGATTAGGATCCGCGCATGTTTACGGCGGTTGGTCTTACCAACCCGCATTTCTGCCCCCGGTGGTTGACTGTTCTGACGCGACTATCGCATGGCAAGGCGGTTGAATGTAAAGGGTTCTTTTCGCATGTGGCACGCGCGGGCGTTTACCGAATCGCGGAGCTAGGTTAGTTTGCAAAGGTTGGGATTGCGGTGGGACAACACCGTTCCCGTTAGGGCGATCCCTGGGTGAGCCATGCAACCATCGATATTTAGCTACATACTTCACTACAGCAAACCGCAGCAGCTGTTCCTGCTGGTGGTTATTTTGGCGTCTTATCCCTTTCTCTATCTATCGCTGGACCTGCCGAAGCTCATTATCAACAAGGCGATCGGCGATGAGGTCGACGGCGACGTCTATGTGGTCGCCTTCTTTGGCGTCGAAATTCCCTTCCACATGGATCAAATACCTTTTCTGCTGACGCTCAGTTTCATCTACCTCTTTTTGGTCCTCGTTAACGGCGGTTTTAAATACTACATCAACGTTTACAAGGGGCAGCTGGGTGAGCGGTTGCTCCGTCGGTTACGCTTTCAGCTATTCGGTCGCATTCTGCGCTTTCCGCTGGCACATTTCCGCAAGGTCAGCCAGGGCGAGTTGATTCCGATGATTACGGCCGAGGTCGAGCCGCTTGGCGGCTTCATCGGTACTGCCTTTGCCGACCCCATGTTTCAGGGCGGTCAGCTCGTGATCATTCTCGGTTTCATTCTGATTCAGGACCCGATCCTGGGAGCGGCCGCGATCGCCTTCTATCCGCTGCAGATGTACGTCATTCCGAAGCTGCAGCGGAAGGTCAACGCGCTTGGCAAGCGGCGAGTCCTGAACGTCCGAAAGCTGTCGGACCAGATCGGCGATTCGGTGTCGGGGATTGTCGAGGTACACGCACATGATACCAGCAGTCTGGAGTTGTCCCGCTTCACAAACCGGCTTGGGATCATCTATTGGATCCGCTACGAGATTTACCGCCGCAAGTTCTTCATCAAATTCCTCAACAACTTCATCGACAAACTAACGCCGTTCTTCTTCTTTTCGATCGGCGGCTATCTGGTGATTGTCGGCCAGGTTACGGTCGGCGCGCTTGTCGCCGTACTCGCCGCCTACAAGGACCTTGCCGGGCCGTGGAAGGAAATGCTCGCCTGGTACCAGCAGAAAGAGGATATCCGCATCAA
>CAZCVU010000074.1:0-8950 GCA_964501745.1 uncultured Flavobacteriales bacterium
CCGCCGCTACTCGGAGGTTCGTTTGATGAGGACTCGTCGCTGTCTTGCATTATTCGGCTACGTCCCGTCCATCGAAGTATGGATCTTTGATGTCAAGCGATGCGAGTACGTCGATCTCGATCCGTTCCATTTCGTTCGCGGCAGCGGGTTCGCTGTGATCGAAGCCTGCAAGGTGTAGTACGCCGTGAACGACCAGATGGCCGAGATGCTCCGCGGGCGTCTTTCCCTGAGCATCGGCCTCGCGAAGCAATGTCTCAACCGCAATCACAATATCGCCGGCGAGGCGGGGAGTGCCCGCGTCGAGCCCATCACCCATGGCAAATGAAAGGACATTGGTTGGAGTATCGCAGCCGCGATAGTGATGGTTCAGACGCCGCAAGAGCGCATCGTCGCCAAGCACAACACTTAACTCCACAGCGCCGTCAGGACCAGCAGCTAGCCAGGCCGCAACGGCGGCTTTTCGAACTACGGCTTGAGCCCCAGGAACTGCCGCCGCCCAGGCAGCTGGTCCTTCGATGCGCAGTTTTACAGATACCTCCGTGGTTTGGGAGTCATTGGGCCTGTTCACCGGCGTCACTCCGGGCTGCGTGTCGGCGACATGCCGCGTGCATCGTAAGCGCGAACAATCCTGGTCACTAAAGGATTACGCACGACATCAGCGTCGCTGAACGTAACAAAACAAACGCCCTCAACATCACGCACAGTCTCGATCGCGTCGAACAGGCCGGATTTTTCGCCCCTTGGCAAATCGGTTTGGCTCGGATCACCGGTCACAACCATCCGACTGTCTTCACCTAGTCGAGTAAGAAACATCTTCATCTGCATCGGTGTCGCATTCTGGGCTTCGTCGAGAATGATGAACGCGTTGGCAAGCGTCCGGCCACGCATAAATGCCAGCGGCGCCACTTCGATTTCGCCGGTGCCAAGACGTCTGCTTACCTGCTCTGCCGAAAGCGCATCATGTAGCGCGTCGTAAAGCGGCCGCAGGTAGGGGTCGACCTTCTCGCGCATGTCGCCAGGCAAGAATCCCAGCCGCTCGCCGGCCTCGACCGCAGGTCGCGAGAGAATGATATGATCGACTTTTCCTCCCAGCAGCATTTCAACGGCCGCGCAGACGGCGAGGTAGGTCTTGCCCGTTCCCGCGGGCCCTAGCCCAAACACCATGTCATTTTCGGCCATAGCCCGCATATAGCGAGCTTGCGCCGGTGTACGCGCCGCAATTTGTTTGCGCCGTACGTTGATGATCGGCTCGCCGCCGGCTGCCGAAGAGGGCGCCCCAAGCGTCATGCGTATCGCCGCATCGACATCGGCCAACCCAACTGTCTGACCCGATTTTACACGCTCGTAAAGCCTGTTAAGCGTTATTTGGGCAACATCGGGGGCGTCGTCCGGTCCCGAAATCACAACATGGTTGCCCCGGCTGATCAACGAAACACCTAGCCGTTGCTCGATCTGCACAAGGTGCTTGTCATGCTCACCGAACAACAGCGGCAGCAAGCGATTGTCGTCGAATTGGACGTGGATCTCGGCCCCGACGGTGCTGTCTGAAATGGAGCTCATGCGGATGCCTGTTCGGCTGCGCAACCGCTGTGTGACGGCATCGTCTTTGGGGCATTCAAGAGAGTTCCCTCAAGGCTGTTGCTGCCGGTGGCGACAATTCGGCAGTTGGCAACTGTGCCGATCAGGTTCTCTGCGGCCTGGACATGAACGGCTTGAAAGTACTGTGAACGTCCAGCAAGCTGCCCTGCGTTCCGGCCCTTTCCTTCGAACAAGACCTGTAATTCGCCACCGATCGTAGCGTGGTTGAATGCCGTCTGCTGCGCACGCAATAACTGTTGTAAGGCAGCAAGCCGCTCCTGCTTGATCACCTCCGGCACCTGATTCTCCAACGCCGCAGCAGGCGTTCCCGGCCGCGCGCTGAACTTGAAGGAATAGGCCTGCGAATATCCGACCTCGTTCACCAACCTCAATGTCTCGGAAAAATCGCGATCGCTCTCTCCCGGATAACCGACAATAAAGTCCGAGGACAAGGCGATATCCGGTCGGCTGGCGCGCAGGCGTTCTACGATTTGGCGATAGTCATCAGCGTCGTGGCGGCGATTCATGGCTGCAAGAATTCGGTCGGACCCCGACTGTACCGGCAGGTGAAGATAGGGCATCAGCTTGTCGACACGACAATGTGCGGCGATCAATTCCGTGTCCATATCCCGCGGATGGCTTGTCGTATAGCGCAGACGTTCGAGACCTTCGATTTGAGCTAGATATTCGATCAGCCGCCCCAAACCCCAGGTCAAACCATCAGGCCCAAGTCCATGATATGTATTAACGTTTTGGCCAAGCAGCGTGATTTCGTGGCTGCCACCATCAACGATCCGACGGGCCTCGGCAACGATCTCCACAACCGTGCGTGAATACTCGGCACCTCGCGTATAGGGCACGACGCAGAATGTACAAAACTTATCACAGCCTTCCTGTACGGAAAGGAACGCGGATACTCCTTGGCGCGCCGATATCGGCGGCAGGAAGTCAAATTTGGCTTCTACCGGAAACTCGGTATCGAGCATGGAGACGCCAGCCGCGCGGTTGGCCCTGGCCACCATCTCCGGCAATCGGTGGTACGTCTGCGGACCAAATGCAATGTCGACATATGGCGCGCGGGCCATGATCTCCTCGCCCTCCGCCTGAGCGACGCAGCCTGCCACCGCGATCAGCATGCGACCGCCCGACCTTTCCTTTTCCGACTTGAGCGCCTTAAGCCGCCCAAGTTCGGAGTACACCTTCTCGGCAGCTTTCTCGCGTATGTGGCAAGTGTTGAGGATGATGAGATCGGCACCATCCGGATGCGACACCGGCTGATATCCGAGTGGAGTCACGACATCCGCCATACGCACGGAGTCGTACTCATTCATCTGACAACCGTAGGTCTTTATGAAAAGTGTCTTAGCCAAGAGCACCGTCCCACCGACCAGGGTGCGGCAGGATCATCTGTCATCGCAATGGGCGGCACATGCGTCCGATCAGCGGTCATACCACCATATCCGTTCTATATTCGTACCATCACCGTATTTAGTGTCGCAAGGCAGCTTGCTTGGAGCAGTGGCAAATGACATTGAGGTTAAGTTTGCTTCAACCCCCACAATCTTGGTCGCCGACTGGCGGTTCCGCAAAAGTCGAGGCGCAATTTGCTTTGTCACCCTGTGCTCCCACGCCGCTGCTTAGTCGGCCGACCATAGAGCTCGAGGCGATGGCTGACCAACTCATAGCCTAGCCGCCTGGCCACTGCTCGCTGCAGCTTCTCAATTTGCTCATTTTCAAACTCAATGACCAAACCGCTCTCAATGTCGATAAGATGGTCGTGGTGCTTTTCTGAAGCCTTCTCGTATCGTCCTCGACCATCGCCGAATTCATGGCGTTCTAGGATGTTCGCAGTTTCAAACAAGCGCACGGTGCGATAGACGGTGGCGATGCTGATGCGCGGATCGATCTGCGTTGCGCGATGGTGGACAGCCTCGACATCAGGGTGGTCCTCCGCCTCGGACAACACCTGTGCTATCACGCGGCGCTGCTCGGTCATTTTTAGGCCAAGTCGTTTGCAGAGCCGCTCAATACGGCCTGGCACGCCGCTCTCCTACAAGTTTCGATGCCGCGTGGTTTGACCATCCACCAGATAGCCGGTTCGCGCCGCCGGGGACGCCAGACCAAATCATTGGTATGTGCTCCGCGCGGTTTATCCCCGGCGGCCTCGGCGAGGCCGCTTACCAAGTCCAATCGCTTTGGCAAGTTTGCTGCGCTGTTTCGCGTAGTTAGGCGCAACCATTGGATAGTCGGAGGGAAGTCCCCAGCGTTCGCGATATTCGTCTGGCGTCATGTTGTAGGCGGTCTTGAGGTGCCGCTTCAACATCTTCAGTTTTTTGCCATCTTCGAGACAGATGATGAAGTCCGGAGTGATCGACTTACGGATCACCACCGCAGGGGTCGGCCGCTCCTGCATGCCGCCAAGGCTCGGCCCGACCGTAACCAGCGTTCGGTAAACCTGTTCGATCAGCCCGGGCAGATCGGCCACCGACACCGTATTGTTCGAAACGTGTGCGGATACGATTTCCGACGTAATCGTCAGCAACTCATTGGACCCGCTCTCAGGTCCGGTTCGCTCGGACATGGTCAAAATACCTTCTCAATCAAACAAATATTCGGCAAATCACAATGACGCCGACGTGACAAGATCGTCTGTTTAGACAAAATTGTGCTTCTTGCACTAAAGTTCAAGTAACACCATCGAGAATAGAGAATCAAGGATTCAATGCAAAGAATCACGCATTGCGATTACTACAACTGCCAAAAAAGGCAGATTCCCGAGTGCTTAAGTTGCTTAACTCAGCGAGTTTGCCTTTTTTTGACTGCGAAGGTCAGATATTGGCGAGATACTGAAAATGGTCGCCGACGCCAAACAGGGTGAACCGCAGGGTCGTGAATTACCGCTCGATGGAATAACGCATCAACAGCGCCGCCACTTTGACATTGCCGACCCGCAGATAGTATCCGGGACGCCGACCCACAACGGCGAAACCGAAGCTGGCATAAAGCGCTCGAGCGCCTGAATTGTCCTCCGCCACTTCCAGAGTCACCGCCTCGCCGCCGGCAGTTTCCGCTGCCTGAATAACAGCCTCAACGAGTATCCGGCCGATTCCGTTGCGCTGGCGTTGCGGATGCACTCCGACGCTCAGTATGTCGGTCTCATCGACAACAACCCGGGCGAGGATAAATCCGGCCGCGATATCGCCATCTGAAGCGGCTACATTCGCAATCAGCCCCCAAGCTCCTGGCGTAGCAAGCAATTCTTCAACCGCAGGACGCGGCCAAGGCTCGTCGAAACACGCGCCGTAAATCTCAGCGACAAGGTCGATGTTGTTCTTGAGGATCGGCCGGATTGTGATTGAACCCGGCGGCATCATCTGGCTGTCCGCATCTTCCGCTTGGCCACCGTTACATCCGGAGGTCTCAAATAAAGCGGCTCCGGCGGGGCTTCGCCATAACGTGGCATCATGCGGTCGGCTCGTCTGGCCGCAAGGCGCGCCACCTGCACCGCGTGGGGGAAATCATGCCCGTGAAGGCGGTTGGCTTCAAAGTCCGACGCATTCAGAGCCGCTGCCACATCATCGGCCGCAGTTCCAGCAAGCGCAACCCGACCGGCGGGCAACATTGCAGCAACGGAGGTAGGCAACACGGCCTTCGGCTCGCCCAACGCCACCAGATTTTCGTCAAACAATTGCACGTAACAGTCGCTGCGTTTCGAATCGATCGCCACCAGCAGCGGCATATTGACTGGGTCTTGAGCTATCGCAACCACCTCAAACGTCGTTACTCCAACCACCGGGAGACGCGCAGCAAGCGCCAGAGCCCGGGCCGTCGCCAAACAGATTCGAAGGCCCGTAAAGGCACCGGGGCCGACTGTCGTCGCAATCAGGTCCAGATTATCAAAATGCAGATCGCCTTCAGCGAGAACGCTGCGGATCATCGGCATCAATGCCTCCGACTGCCCTCGCTCCATAATGGCAAAGCGCTCAGCAAGCACCGTCCCGTCGAACCACAACGCAGCGGAGCAAGAGGACGTAGCCGAGTCGAGTGCCAAGATTCTCAATTGTCGACGCCCATACCATCATGCCGTTTTCTGAGCACTGTTGCGAAGATCAGCGGCTTCCGCGGATCACGCATGGCCCGCCTCCGTCGCGCAAGATATGCCAGCCGCAAACATCTTGTCGGGTATCGCGCCCTAACGCTAACTTGTGAGCTATGGTCGGAGAAGATCGCCGTTGTGCCATATGTTGCCGTTTCTTGCGCCGCCTGGCCGCCGCCGTAAGCCTGTGTCTTTTGGTTGTCCCCGTGACGCCGGCACTTGCCGCCGATTCGGCGGTTGTCCTCATGTATCACCGATTTGGCGAAGCCAACTACCCCTCAACCAACGTAACTTTGGAACAGTTCGAAGCCCATATCGAGGAGCTTACTTCCGGCCGGTACACGATACTACCGCTGCCCGACATCGTCGCGGCGCTCCGAGATGGCCGCGCACTGCCAGACCGGACGCTCGGGATCAGCATAGACGACGCCTACCGCTCCGTTCTTGACAACGCCTGGCCGCGCCTCAAAGCAGCCGGATTGCCATTCACCTTGTTCGTCGCCACCGAGGCTGTTGACCGGCGTGGTCAAAGCCACATGTCGTGGGAGCAGATTCGCGAACTGCAGAAAGCTGGCGTTGTAATCGGCAGCCAAACGCATTCACATTTGCATATGGCGGCGAACCCGCGTCTGCGAAACGAGGCAGACCTCGCCCTCTCAGCGCGCCGCTTCGTGGAGGAACTGGGAGCCGCGCCGACATTGTTCGCCTATCCCTACGGTGAAATGAGTCTCGACGCGCGTGCGACCATCGTAGAGGCTGAATTTGCCGCGGCGTTCGGCCAACATTCCGGGGTTATCCACGCCACAGCGGACCGGTTCTTTCTTCCCCGGTTCGCTCTCAACGAAACATATGGCGGACTTGAGCGGCTTCGGACTGCCGCCAACGCCTTGCCGCTGCCGGTCCACGATATTACGCCGGCAGACCCGCTGCTCATCGACAACCCACCCGCCTTCGGTTTCTCGGTTAGTCCTACCATCGAAAACTTGGGTCAACTGACTTGCTACAACTCGCATCAGGGAAAACTGCGCATCGAGCGCCTTGGTGAGCGTAGAATCGAGCTGCGATTTGCAGAAGCCCTACCGCGAGGCCGGTCGCGTATCAATTGCACAATGCCAGATAGCGGCGGGCGTTGGCGCTGGTTCGGCAGACAATTTTACGTAGAAGACGACTAGGTGCGGTTCAGGCATCCGGGCCGAAGTTCAGCACATTTTCGCCGAGCTGCGCTTCGTCCAGCGTCAGCAGGTTGTTGACGAGAATAACGCGGCGAAGCAGTCGCAGGTAGGTCTTGCCATCTTCCGCATAGCCTTCGAGCGTATCAATCAGCTTTAGAGCGTCTGGTGGACCCTCCAGCACGCGCAACGCAGCACGCTTCAATCGGAACGCGCGATATGCACGATGTGTGTTGAGATTACGCAGATAGGAGTGTACTGCGTCGATCGGGCGTTCAAACGATCTAATCTTGTAGGTATGCCCATCCGGCCGTTCCTGAGGCACCAGCCCCTCAAACTCGTGGGTCGTCCACTGCCCGAAAGCCGAATTTCCTTCCAGCGCAAAGCGCGAGGTACCCCAGCCACTCTCAATCGCAGCCTGGGCAAGGGCCAGCGAAGGCGGCATCGTGTCGACGCGCCGCACCAACTCTGCAATCTGGTCAGCCCGCACGTGATACTCGTCCGCCAGACTCAAGAACCACTGCCACGAATCAAGAGGAACGCTGGCGCCGATTTCGAGGTCACGCTTAAGTGCCAACAGGCGCTGCCGCTGCTCGCGCACCCGCTGATTCGCTTCGAGGACGAGTGGCAGCATGTAGCGAAGGAAAATTGCCTTTCGCTTGTCAGGCAAGGCAATTTCAGCCATGTCCGGCGGCAACACCGCAAGCGTCAGTCGCGGCACAGTAGCACTGCCGCTGCGCACATCATCAAGGTGGTAGCCAACGCTCGCAAACATGTCGCCCAGCTTGTCGACGGACGGCAGCAGCATAACTGTACCAGGCTTCTGAAGCGCTGATGGCTCGGCCGTCGCGACATCGTCGGCGAGCCGCGCCACCGCGACACGCACACCGTGGCTCTGTGGAATCAACAACGCCCACAGCACGGCCGCGTTCGCCGCCAACACTATGAAAACCCAAGCTAAACGATTCTCTCTGGCAAGCGCGGCCAAACGCCACATCCCGTCAGCCTTCCACCCCCAAGCGCCAAGGCGGTGTCAACATATCCGGTTCGACCTGCCCCCTCAAGCAAACACTTTCGGTCGGCTACTTCAAAGCTGAACTATGTCCGGTGCGATCGCCGTCGCTATGTTAGGGCGATTATCTCTTCTTCGCTGAGCGACCCGGGCACGATGGTCATCGGGATATTTAGGTGTCCCGCCCCCTTGCCCAAAACATAGGAAATGATTGGTCCCGGCCCCTCCGGGCCTTGGCCTGCGGCGAGCACGACGACGGAAATTGAGGGCTCTTCCTCGAGCAACTTGAACAATTCCTCCCGCCGGTCGCCCTCGCGCATAAAGAAGACCGGCAAGCTGCCCGCCCATTTCTGCACATCGCCCGAAAGACGCTGCAGCAGTTCTTCGCCCTCTTCGCGGGCCTCTTCGCGCATCAGTTCTCCTACCGCCATCCAATGCTGGAAGTCAGCCGGCTCCTGAACGTAGAGCAGCGCCACCCGACCGCCTGTTCGATGCGCACGACGGCTTGCAAATTGCAGCGCAACGCGCATTTCGACGCTGTCGTCCACGACGACCAGAAAGATCCGCTCGTTCTCGGTCCCCGACGACGAATCCTTAGCTTCCGCCGCGGTAGGCGACTGGTCGGCAGCGTTCATTTACATAAACCTCCCACCAACTGATCCGGTATCCTGCCATCAATGTCGGATGTATCGCAATGTCAGTGTGGGAGGCCAATCGCCGGGCAGCCATCCGGCCAAGGCCGAACCCGGCTCCATCGCGAACAACGCATGTCACTAGGGGCTAACTTTGGATAAAACCAACGATCTCGAATACTTCGCGAAGCACCGGAGTTGACAGGGCGCGCGCCGACTCAGCGCCACTTTTCAAGACTTCGTCGATATAGGACGTGTCAGCCACAAGACGCTGCATTTCACTACCGATGGGTCCAAGTACGGACACCGCAAGCTCGGTGAGTTCGCTCTTAAAATCCGAAAACTGCCAGCCACCGACCTGCGCCAGCGCCACGTCGCGTTCCTTATCCAAAAGCGCGGCGTATATGCCGATCAGGTTCTCCGCCTCCGGCCGGCCATCAAGCCCTTGCGGTTCGCTAGGTAG
>CAZCVU010000075.1:0-8847 GCA_964501745.1 uncultured Flavobacteriales bacterium
GCCAGCGCCACGATCGTCTGGTCGCTGACGCCAATGTCGCAGTCCATCACATCCGTGGCGGTAGCTACGGTTCCATTGCGGATAACGAGGTCGAAATCGGGCATCTGTCGGCTCGCATTCTGCGGTGGGAGACTCGCCGGTTCAGGCCAGTCCACGGAACCGACCTAGGTATGTCACCCTATCGCCAGCGCAGCAGAGCTTCAAGCCGGGATGGAGCGACAAAAATGCGCAGGCAATTCTAGGTCGCGGGCTGTGCAGCCGTCTGTGGTCGGAGCTTGCTCTCACGGTAGGCGATGTAGGTCGCGCTGGCAAAGATCATCGTGCCACCAGCCCAGGTAGAGATGCTGGGAATTTCGGAGAAGAAGACATAACCGATGATCGAGGACCAGATCAGCTTGAAGAAATCGAGCGGCAGCAGGACGTTCATGTCACCCTCTTTTATCGCCTGCGCGCCGATTAGCTGGGAGCCGGTCGAAACGACACCGAGTGCGATCAGCCAGACTATCTGCCGTGGGTCCGGCCACTGCCAGAAAAACACAGCCGCGGCGAACGATATTGGCGTCATCAAGACGACCGAATAGGCGGTGATTGTGACTGCGGAGTCCGTCCGGCTGACCACCTTCATCAAGATCAGCGCAAATGAGAAAATTACGGAAGAGAGCGCGGCCAGAAACGAGCCGAGATCGACGCTGTCGATGCCGGGCCTCAGGATCACGAATACACCGGCAAATCCAAATAGTATGGCGAGCCAGCGGCGTAGGCGAACGGTCTCGCCGAGGAAGAAGATCGCGAGCAATGTCGTGAAGATAGGTACCAGGAAGGTAAGGGCGGCCACTTTCGCGAGTGGCGTTATGGATAGGGCGAAAAACAGCATGGCCGCGGAGACCACCGTAATCAGCACACGCAGGAGATGCAGCCCGAAGCGCCTTGTCTTCAGTGGTGCGAAACCGGACCGCACAAACCAAGGCAGCACGACGAATAGCCCGATGAAGCTCTGGAAGAACAGCAGTTCAAAGGCGTGCATGCCGGAGGAGGCATGGCGGACGATGGCGTGCTGTCCCGAACGGGCGACGGTCGAGACCATCATCAGCCCCATCGCATGCAAGTTGCCCGCTAGATTCTGGGTGGCGGAAGAGAGGTTCAGAGCACGCAGGACCACGATTGTTGGGTTCCTCCTAGAGCAGTCGGCAGATGAGTTAGGCACGGACGGCGGCGCAGGGGCCAGCACATTCTCAATTCTCGAGCCGGCATCACTGAATTCGACGCAGTTGTCGACAGAAAGCTGCCTTGCTTCGCCGGTCTTGCGCTGTTGTGTTAGGCTGCCGCAGCGCGCCCTGCGTTCGATGTGCCCGCTACAACGGACAACAAACTCTGCGACCGAATGAAGGCGTAATGTTGGGAGGTTTCAGCTCATGGCCAATCACGATTTGTATCTCAAGAATGCCCGTATTCCCGACCGAGGCCCGGTCAACCTGCTGGTCGCCGACGGCATGATCGCCGAGATCTCGGGCGAAGACCTGACTGCACCCGACGGTGCCGCGGTTGTCGATGCCGGCGGTGATCTACTCTGTCCGGGGTTGGTCGATGGCCATCTGCATCTCGACAAGACACTGATTGGCCTGCCCTGGATGCCGCATTCTGCCGGGCCGACGCGCCAGGATCGCATCCAGAACGACAAGAGCGTCATGCCGACGTTGCCGCTTTCGGTCGAGGTGCGGGCGGCAAACCTGGTGCGCCAGGCAATCAGCAAAGGCACAACCCATATGCGCAGCCATGTCGACGTGACCAACGAGGTCGGACTCAAGAGCCTGCACGATGTCATGAAGGTGCGGGATCAGTTTGCCGGCACGATGGACATACAGATCGTGGCCTTTCCGCAGGACGGCGTCGTCTCCAGCCCAGGCACCATCGATCTTCTGGAGGCTGCGATCGGCGAAGGGGCGGAGCTGATTGGCGGTATCGATCCGGCGGTCATCGACCGCGACCCGGTAGGCCAGCTGGACGCGCTGTTCGCTGCTGCCGAGCGGACCGGTGCGGGGATGGACATCCATCTTCACGAGCCCGGGGAACTGGGTAATTTCAACATTGTGCTGATCTGCGAGCGCGCGAAGGCACACGGCATGACGGGGAAGGTGACGATCAGCCACGGCTTCGCCTTGGGCGCCATTAACGATGCGACGTTCGAGCAGACGGCGGCGCAGATGGCCGAGGCCGGTGTTTCGGTCGTGACCTTTGGCCCCGGCTCGTCGCCCATGCTGCCGCTGAAGAAACTAGATGCGGCCGGCGTTACGGTGTTCGCCGGCTCGGATGCGATCCGCGATACCTGGTGGCCGTTCGGCAACGGCGACATGGTCGAGCGGGCGCAATACATTGCCTACCGCGTCGATTATCGACGCGACGACGATATCGAATCGGCGCTCGACTATGCGACCTATGCGGCGGCCGAAGTCTTGGGCGTCGAGAATTACGGGCTGGAAGCCGGCTGCAGGGCCGATTTCGTGACCTTGCCGGCCGAGACTCTGGCCGAGGCGATCGTCGATCCGAAGCCGCGTTCGCTGGTCGTCAAGAATGGCCGGGTGCTGGCGCAAAACGGCGAACTCGAAGACGGAATTGGCTGAAGTCTGCGGCGCCGATCTCTTCGGTACTACTGTCCTCAAGCGGCAATTACCGTTTTGAAATCCCGCTCCGCGATGCGCCAGCCTTCCTCTGTCCGCATGAACTTGTCATGGGACTCGCAGAAGCGGGTGGGTTCAGCCGTTGTTATTTTTCCCGCGTCCACATCGGCCTGCTTGTGACGATACATTATCCAGTAAGAAGTGGACTCGGCATGGTCGGCATCGATCACGGTCACGAGTATGTTGGAGATCACGCAGCGCATGAAGAGATCACTGATAAGGTTGTACATCGACTCAATATTCGCTTCGCGACCCACAATAGGGTCTCTGCCAGTGCTGTTGAAGACGAAGTCAGGCGTAAACAGGGCCGCGGACTTTTCATACTCTTTCTGGTCTGCGAGACCGCGGCATTGCATCAGGACTTTGGCGCATTCGCGCTCGATCACATGCCTTTGTTCTATATCCACGGAGTTACCTTTCATCGAAGTGTTAGGAGAATGAAACAGTTTCCGACGAATTCATCGGAGCTCGGTTAAACGATATTTGCGTCATGCGCCCATCATAACCAGTTTGGATATTTGTCCATCGGTAAGAACTGACGTCGAGCCTTGGGAAGTAATTGGCGTCGGTTCGTACTCAGCCCTTCACGGTTTCTCTGCCACTCTGAACGTCCGCTTCTGGCTAGGAGCAGACTATCTTCGCCACACAACGTTACGACCGCTTTTGACCCAAGCGGACAGAACTAGTGCTCAGACACGGGCGCCTTGCGCTCCCCCGTTATGCTCAATTACTTCCAGACCTTGCGCGCGACTCGCAGCCAGTTCTCGCCCAGGACGCCGCGGATATTTTCTTCGCTATAACCACGCTTGATCATGCCGTCCGTGACCTCGGGCAGGCGCGCTGGCTTGACGAATTTGATGTCGAGCCACTCCACGCTGGACTTGCCGCCGGACGCCTTTTCGGTCGCCTTCTTATGTGCGTCCTTCGGGTTAAACACACCCGATGTTCCCGGATTGTTATGGGGCCAACCGAACACGTAGTCCAAGCCGATGCCAACGTGCTCTGGCCCCACCAGCTCGGAGATGTAGTCGATGTGATTCAGCAGGCCCTCGGCCGTGTCGTCGTTGTCGCCGACGAAGGTGCCAACGCCCATGACGCAGATAACGCCACCGGTCTTGGCAGAGGCCTTGATCTGATCGTCCTTGATGTTGCGCGGGTGGTTCCACGCGCCCCACGCATTGGAATGCGAAAAGATAACGGGCTCGGTCGAAACCTCCATCAAGTCCATTGTCGTCCGATACCCGGTATGGGTCCCATCGACGAGCATGCCGACCCGGTTCATTTCTTGTACGACTTGAACGCCGAAATGCGTCAACCCGGCGTCGGTAATCTCCATGCAACCGTCGCCGGCCGAGTTCTTGGCGTTGTAGGCCATCAACATGGTTCTGATGCCGAGCTTGTGATACACGCCGACCATGTTGGGATCGTTGTCAAGAGAGCGGGTCCCCTGGAACCCGAAACCGATCCCAAGCTTGCCTTCCTTCTTAGCCGACAAGATGTCGTCGACTGTTTCCACGAAACGATACTTGTCAGGATTCGCCTGCACGAATGCGCGTTCCTTGGCTAGCGTGTGAATGGTTTGATCCATGCCTTGCCAGTCGTTGGCAAGCGTCAAGGCAACGTAATCGACCCCGTTCTCGACGCATTCCTCGAGTGATTCCGCCCGCACATCGCCCTTTGGATGCTGGATGATCCAGCTCTTGCTCGTGTCGCACAGGAGGGCGTCGCGGTGCAGCGCCGCCGCTTGCTCGGATATGTTCCAATTCGTCATCGTCCGCTCCCGACCATCAAGATTTGTGCAAAGCGTAATCCAAAACGGTAGCAGCGCGCGGTCGTCGCAACAACAGCCGCATCCAGCGGCGCCGATCGCACGCCCTTTACCAAGGACCAGAAGCGCAACCTGCCAGACGTACGCCACCCCTTTGTGCGTACGCACGCTGAAACGGGTGAGAAATCCCTGTTCGTCGGTATTCTCGACACCCGCGAGGCTTCGGTCGAGGGTATGTCGAAGGCGGAGGGGATTAAGTTTCTGGACGACCTCAAGTCGTTCGCAACTCAGCCTCAGTTCACCTACACTCATCAATGGCAGCCCGGCGACTCCATCCTTTGGGATAACCGCTGCACGATGCATCGCGCGTCTAAGTTTCCGGACGCGAATGGCCGCAGGATATGCTATCGCGTGACGCTCGTATGCGGCTTCGGCGGCGGTCTAGAACATGGTTGTGTGGTGTGGATTGTGGCGGGCATTGGCAAAGCCAAAGCACGGTCGCCTGCATTAGATTTTGCAGTGCAGCGGACCGAGTGTGACGGTTTTTTGCCTGATTGGGCCACCTAATTGGCCCCCTCATAAGGCCATTGCGGCTCGTGCGTTCCCAGCGGCACGGTAGTTCGCACCCAGTGTGGCGGCGTCTCCGACATGCGGATGATTGGGTCCAAGTGGTGCAACTTGCCGAACGGCGTTTCCGAGACCGTCATCGCGTTCCGGCAATCGATGTCCTCTGCAGCCACCGCCACCGCTTCCGAGGCCTCGTCGGCTGAGCATCTCGCCTGAGAGGTGATCCACATGGCGGTGCGGCAAAGCGAGACCCGCACATGATAGCTGCCGCCTTCCTGCATGCGGCGCCTCAGCGCCAGCATCGCGCCAAAGGCAGCCAGATAGCCGGTTGAGTTGTCGCAGAGCGCCGCCGGCACCAATCGCGGATCGCCCGGACGCCCGTGCTCCACGGCTAGCCCGCTTACCGACTGAGCAAGCTGTTCCCAACCCGGCCGCTCCGCCCACGGGCCGGTGTGGCCGTAACAGCTGAGCGAGACGTAAATGATGCCTGGGCGCAGGCCTGCGAGCGCATCCACACCAAAGCCACGACGCTCCATCGCACCGCCACGATAACCTTGGACGAAGATGTCGGCTTCGCGCGCCAACTCGCGCAGACGCGCCGCGTCCTGATCGCGCGTCAGATCGAGGAAGGTCGAGAGCTTGCCGTGGTTGGTGTCGGCGGCGAACAGCTCGACGCTTGCGAGATTGGGGCTCCGGACATGCAGCACGTCGGCGCCATGCGCCGCCATGGTCCGCCCGCTGACCGGACCCGCTAGCACCCGTGTCAGGTCGAGCACCCGGACACCGCCAAGTGGACGCGACGCCGGCGGCAGGGGCTCGGGTTCACCTTTCGTGATCTTGATGATTTCGACTAAAGGCACATTGCTGTTCGCCTTTCCCTGGGGATGGGCTACCCACTCGTCCGCAGACCGGATAACTGCACCGCACAGCCTCCGCTCGGCCAGCGCCTCCTCCCAGTCGAACGAATCGCGCCGGGCGATCTTGGCGCCAACTTCCTCAACTGTGTCACCGCATTCGAGAAACTTCAGCGTTCCCTCGCGGTGATGCGGGTAAGTCCCCTGCAGGTGAATGAAGCGGCCGTCGCGGCAGCGATAGAAGCCCAAAGTCGGCAGGGTCCAGCCAGTACCGAGTGGCGGGCCATCTTCGACCTTGATGAGCATGTAGCTCCTGAGCGAGGCCGCCGCGGCTCTCTGATCGACCGCAATCTGCTGGGGCCGCTCCTCGCCATTGCGCAGTCGCCAGATGTCGTCGGCGGCGACCGCTCCGGCAGCCATTACCGCTGCCGCAGCTTCGCCTACCTTGAACCGGCTCCGGATAATCGGATCGCTGCCCTCGAAGCTGACCGTCGTGCCTTGCCGCGGATCGCCGCCGCGCAGCGCCATCAGGTCCGCGAAGCTGGGGGTTGAGTGAAGGGGACTCATCGCTCGATCTCCTCGCAGGGTGCCAACGCGACGTCGCCAAGGCGCCACCGCCGCGTCTCAATACGCGACTCCGGATCCACGACCCGGTCGCGCAGTGACGCATCGTAGATCGAAACCCTGTCCAGGCCTAATATGTCAGTACGAACGCATCGCTGCTGGCGACCCGCATGATATTCTCGCCGAGGATGCTGCGCACCTCGGCTTCACCGAAGTCGTGCTTGAGCAATTGTTCGGTCGGTTCCGGGGAGCCCGCAAGCCTCATCCAGGCAGTTTGCCGCAGCTCGGTGCCATGTGTAAGCTTGCGGCATACGGACCAGACGGCGAGCGGATCATGCCCATCGGATTCATCGACCACGTCAACATACGCTGCGAGGATCTGGAGGCGTCGCGTCGCTTCTATGTGGACGTGCTCGGATTACGCGACGGCGAGCGTCCGCCCCTGGCATCTACCGGCGCCTGGCTCTACGGCGGCGACCACCCCATCATCCACCTCCGCGACCGCAAGGAGGAGGGTAGCAAGGCCCCGCCGCGTCGGCGATTGCCCGAGGGCGACGTCGACCTCCGGGTAACCGGATCGTTCGATCACGTGGGGCTCAACGCGACCGGTCTCGCTGCGATGCAGCAGCGGCTGGAGAAGCTCGGCATCCCCTTCAGGGAGGCCGTCTTCCCGGACTACGATCTGCATCAGGTATTTCTGCGCGATCCCGACGGGGTCAAGATCGAACTCAACTATCGGGCATCGGAATAGGATTGTCGGGCAGCTTTTCGGCGGGCGCCGCTATGGCGCCGCGAAATCAGTATCGTAGAGGCTTACGAGTCTGGCCAGCGCGGCGGCCGACGTCTTGGGCGTCGAGAATTACGGGCTGGAGGCCGGCTGCCGCGCCGATTTCGTGACCTTGCCGGCCGAGACTCTGGCCGAGGCGATTGTCGATCCCAAGCCGCGTTCGCTGGTCGTCAAGAATGGCCGGCTAGTGGCGCGGAACGGCGAACTCGAAGACGGCGTTGGCTGAAGACTGCGGCACCGATGGGCGTTGAAGTTAGGCCTTAAGCGTCTGCACCGGACGGCCCTCGCGGAAGGCGCGGATGTTTTCGACCGCACCGACATACATCACGCGCAGCCCCTCGTCGCAAACATAGCCGATATGCGGCGTCACGATGGTGTTGCTGAGGCTGCGAAACGGGTGGTCCGCGGGGAGCGGCTCGACATCGAAGACATCGAGCGCCGCACCTGCGATCTTGCGGTTTTGCAAGACGTTGATCAGCGCTGCTTCGTCGACGATGGGGCCACGTGCGGTGTTTACGAGGTAGGCCGTTGGCTTCATCAGGGCAAGCTCGCGCGCGCCAATGACGCCGCGTGTGCGGTCGCTCAACAACAGCCAGATCGTTATGATGTCGGCGCTGCTCATGAGAGTCTCGAGTGTGACCCGCCGAGCGCCGAATTCTGCCGCGCGCTCGTCCGTCAGGTTCTCGCTCCAGGCGATGATTTCCATCCCGAATGCACGGCCGATCAGCGCTGTTTGGCCTCCCAGGTTGCCGAGACCGACGATTCCCAGCGTCTTGTCCCTGAGCGTACCGCCAAGACCCGCCTGCCAATTCCCCTGGCGCACCGAGGCGTCCTCGGCCGGCAGGCCCTTGACGATAGCCAGGATCAAGGCCCAGGCGAGTTCGGCTGGCGGGTATGCAAGATTCGGCGTGCCACTAACGGTGACACCCCGGCCGGCTGCCGCCTTGAGATCGACCGAGCGGTTGCGATTGGAGGTGCTGACCAGCAGCTTAAGGTTGGGCAGTCGCTCAAACAGGCTGGCCGGAAATGGCGTCCGCTCCCGCATGATGACGACGACCTCGAAGTCGGCTAGCGCGGCGGCGACAGTCGCTTCATCGGCCATATGTTCGTTGAACACGGTAGTTTCGGCGTCGGCGCCGATCGAGGTCCAATCCGCGAGACTCAAGGCGGCATTCTGATAGTCGTCGAGGATGGCGATACGCATGTTGGCGAATCCGTAAGCAGAAGATGACGAGCACCTTAAGGCTACTCTCGCGTGCCGGCTTTGCCAAAGTATTTGGGTCAGGCTATTCGAAATTCGGCTGCGCCGCTCTCACCGGTCGTCAACAACGCCGGGTGCTGGCGCGGAGCGGCATACTCGAAGACGGATTGAGCTGAAGCATCCGCCACCGTCTGAAGCGATGGCTAGACCCTCAGAAGCTGGACCGGGCGGCCCTCACGGAAGGCCCGGATACACTCGACCGCGCCACCGTACATCACGCGGAGACCCTCCTCGGTGACATAACCGACATGCGGCATCACGATGGTGTTTTCGAGGCAGCGAAATGGATGATCTGCCGGCAGCGGCTCGCCATCGAAAACATCCAGCGCCGCGCCGGCAATTCTCTTGTTTTGCAAGGCATCGATCAGCGC
>CAZCVU010000076.1:0-8835 GCA_964501745.1 uncultured Flavobacteriales bacterium
AATCGTTAGCGGACGAAAACAATGAACTTTGTAATGTTCAGTGGACTGGCTTCAACCGCAGAATGGGCCGTTATCAAGGAGAGATTTTGGGCAAGAAAGAAGTCCAGAAACGCATAAAGGAAACTCTCAAACAAATAGAAAAAAGTCAGCTTTCGCCGCACCGACTTAAGAACTCAGGTTTTCACCCGATCTTTGACGCATTGGTGCAAGCTTACCATTGAACTAAGCGCCAAAGACAACAGGGTGGCGGGCCGAGGTGATTGTAAGGGCTATGCCCTTGCCGTCGCTCTCGAATGCCCCAGCCCGCCACGCATGCGTTGGCTCGAAAACCGGACTGAAGGTGATGTTTGGCGGCTACTCCAGCCGGCCGTGCGGACGCCGGGAGCCGCGCAACCGGTCAGCGAACCAGGCCCCGAGACCGTGACCGAAACCGTGATGCGGCCCATTGTCCCGATTAGCGCCGACCTCGAGCTGACGACCCGGCGCCGAAGCGCCGGCACCAGTTGCCCGAAAGACGGCGATCGCCAGGGCCGATACGCCCGGCTCAGCGTCGAGGGTCAAATCGTCGACATGCAGACCACTTTCGTCGCCGATCACGTGCCAATGATCAAACTGCAGCGAGCTTGCTTGCGGTCGGGCCCGCACCGTCACGCCGACCGGCTCGGTGTGAAAGCGGCGGCCCGCACCCGCCGACCCGCCAACCACGGATTGCGAGAGTTCCGAGCCCTCAAGAACATGGCCGACCGGTCGGGCGCCAACCGGATCGAGACCGAGAACGTCAAGGACTCCGGCGTCCGAAACGTCGCCGTTCAGGCGCCGGTACCAGCAGACAGCCGTCAGGCTGGGCGAACCCGCGTAATACACATCAACCGTATCCTCGTCGTGGATCTCGTCCTGCAGGGTCCAGAACAGTCGCGTATAGCGGATATTGGTATCGGCGACCGGAATCGAGGTCAGCTCCGGCAACTGAATGTGGTCGCTGCCAATCTCCATGATTGCTTCGTCCGCGGTGATCGCGTCGCCGGAATCGATATCGCGGCGCTGCACCGTCAGGTTGGAAAGGACCGGCTGTTCCATGACACCACCCGAAGTCTGTTTTTTCGCTGTCCGCGCTGGATTGCCCAGGGTTTGCGCACGGCTTGCACATGGCCGCACGGACGATTTTGACAACCTCGCGATAATTCTGGACGGGGTCCACCCGACATTCTGACCGGTAGACCGGCAATCTGCTTGGAACCGGGGCTAGAGCGAGAGAATACGGCTCAAGGCAACGCGCAACTTCGCCGCACGACAAATGATGGGCCGCCGGTTGAAATTCTTGACACCACAACACTCATTTATTAGTTGTAGGAATTGATGTGGCTGTACTTGAGCAGCTAAGGGGTAAACCACATATCTATCTGAGGCAGATTAAGGGTTGCGCGCCGGGCGGCGTGAAACGATAAATTTGCTTCAAAACGATTCACACGGAACTCAAGATATGGTAGGTGTAGGAAGGAAAGTCCCATGATGTTGGGAGTACGTGATATGCCTGAGCGCACTGACCCACGTCGGGTGATCCTCACGGACGAGTTGCGCGATCCAGATATTAGGCGCAAACATGAAGCGAATGTGAAAGGTGTTGCCCGTCGCATCGTAGCCCGTTTTGCCCGAGGCAATGCGAGGTTGCAAAAAGGGGCCTATTTCACAAAGAAAGACATTGAGGAAGAGCTTACACATCTTCCTGAGTTGCCAAGCGCACCCTCAAAAAAGATATAGCCAAATTACACACTGTCGTAATTGCAGCGACAGTGTTTCTTTTCACAAATCCTAGATTAGGCATCTGAACATGGCGCACCAGCCGAGCCATCAGAGCAAAATTGCAATTGAGCTTGACCACGAAACAATTGAGCGGATGAGGAATATTGCGCAACGGTGGAACAAAGTTGAGGAAAACTTGAAACGAGTTGAGTTCTTGAGGGAAGAAGCCGCGATCCCTTCGATTAATGAGCTCCGCTATGCCGGACGTCGCATTGTGGATGGAATGTTGACGCTTGTGGGCAACGAAAAGAGAACCAACCCTACCTCCAAATCTTTCGAATCTTACATGATTGAGGCAGAGCGCTGCTGTGAAAACGCGGACCACGACATTATTGACGCTACGCTCGCTTATGTAACAAGCCACCTAGCATCAGTCGTCAGGGATTTTGGCCTCAAGAACGTCGCGATATTCTTCCCGGATTATTCTCATGTTCGCAGTAGACTAAAACAACTGCAATCGCTGGTACTTGAGTCTCGTGCAGACCGTAGCCGTCGAGACGAAATATATGACACTCTGCTGAGAGGATTTGACGAAATAGTCGAATTTGAAACTACTATTCTCGCTGTCGAGGATGATATTTTGTTGGCGGTTCAAAGTGAACAAGCCCGCGAAAACCGCACGAAGTGGATTACGCGCGTTTCATTGGGCTTCGGATTTATTGGTATCGTCATAGGATTTGTGGGTCTCGTTTATTAGGTAACGCCGCTGACCGTAAATATCAGTCAGTAGATCTCCAATCGACCGACATTCATTCTAGGTGCTGAGACGCTCGAGACCTCAACGCGCCCAACGGGTAGCAACTATCAGTACCGCCATAGTGATAAATACTGCGCTCCAAACCTGCCCACTCTCTGGTCGGAGGCCATGTGCCCACCGGACGAAGTGTTCGCAGTTGAAACTGAACAGCTTGTATCGCCTACCAATCTGGGACTTTGCACGACGCACGACTTCTGCAGGCTCTAGGTTTCCAAGATAACCGATCATTCTTAGCGGTCTACCGGCCGCAAACGCCTTCGTTGACTGCTCGCAGACGCACCCGTATCTACTTGAATTTGTGAGGACAGTGCCGTGGGCGGTCACGATTCCCATGTGCGTTACGAATCCTGCCGATATTGCGACTACGTTTCCTGGCATGAAATAAAACATGGCAATTCATTCTGGTTAATGATATGCACAAGATGGGTTTATGCATATAATGGGTATGCGTGTCAATGAATATTGCACAACATTGGACCACCTACCCGGCGGTAGTGGGCCGAATTTTGGCTATGCTGCGGGAACAGCATGGCATGGAGCAATCCGAAATTGCGCAGTGCGTGGGCCTGAGCCAGTCCACGTGGTCTCGGATTGAACGCGGCGAATCAGCGTTCACGATCGAGCAGTTGGCAACCGCCGCCGCCGCGTTCAATACATTGCCGAGTCGCATATTGGAGCAGTCCGATTCCGCAACAGCAGCTCTTGAGAAGATGAACGTTGTCGTTGACGCCGAGCGCCCAAATCGTGACGGAAGCATGGTGCTCACGATTGTCGGGGTAGCGGCGTTAGGCTTCCTCATAGCTAGGGCACTATCCAGATAAGTTCTTGAGGTCGCCACTTTTGCCGCCACTGGTGGCTCAGCGCACGTCCGAACAGCATTCTTCGCCGCAACCACTGGTTTGCATTGACCGGTGGCTTTTTCTGGCCGCGACCGTTTAACTAGACCCTCCTGCCACCTCCGGGAGGCGTGACAGGCGCGGTCATGGTCGCACGCATCAAATCAGTTGCATTCCAGGGCATCGAGACGCGGCCCGTCGACGTCCAGGTACAAATGGCAAATGGACTGCCTGCCTTCACCATCGTCGGCCTGCCCGACAAGGCGGTGGCAGAAAGCCGCGAGCGGGTAAGGGCGGCGCTGGGCGCGCTGGGCCTGGCGCTGCCGCCCAAGCGCATCACGGTCAACCTGTCGCCGGCTGACCTGCAGAAGGAAGGTAGCCACTTAGATCTGCCGATCGCGCTCGGCCTGCTGACCGTGATGGAGGTGCTGGGTGCGGAGGACATGGCCGGCTATGTGGCGCTCGGCGAGCTGGCGCTCGACGGCACCCTGAGCCCGGTGGCCGGCGTGCTGCCGGCGGCAGTCGACGCCCAGGCGCGAAACTGCGGCGTGATCTGTCCGGACGCCAACGGCGGCGAGGCTGCCTGGGCGGGCGAGGCCGAGGTCCTGGCGCCCGCCAACCTGATCGCGTTGGTCAACCACTTCAAGGGAACCCAGGTCCTGACACCACCTGAGCCGCGCATCGCCGAGCAATCGGGCAGCGATCCGGACCTGATCGATATCAAGGGCCAGGAAACCGCCAAGCGGGCGCTGGAAGTGACCGCAGCCGGCGGCCACAACCTGCTGATGATCGGCCCGCCTGGCGCCGGCAAGTCGATGCTGGCGCAGCGGCTGCCCGGCATCCTGCCGCCGCTCGACGCCAAGGAAGCACTCGAACTCAGCATGATCCATTCGGTCGCCGGCCAGCTAGCCGACGGCAGGCTGTTGCGCCGGCGGCCGTTTCGCGACCCGCATCACTCGGCCTCCTTGCCGGCGCTGATCGGCGGTGGCCAGCGCGCGCGGCCAGGCGAAATCTCGCTGGCGCATAACGGCGTGCTGTTTCTCGACGAGCTGCCGGAATTTCAGCGCCAGACGTTGGAGGCGCTGCGGCAGCCGATGGAGTCCGGCTACGTGCTGGTTGCCCGTGCCGCCCTGCACGTCACCTATCCAGCCCGCATCCAGTTGGTGGCGGCAATGAACCCCTGCCGCTGCGGCCATCTCGACGACCCGGCGCTGGCCTGTGGCCGGGCGCCACGCTGCGTACAGGAGTACCAGTCCAAGATTTCGGGACCGCTGTTCGACCGCATCGACTTGCATGTCGACGTGCCGGCGGTCTCGCCGGCCGACCTGTCGCTGCCGCCGCCAGCCGAAGGTTCTGCCGAGGTCGCGGCCCGTGTCGCCCGCTGCCGTGAGATCCAGCTTGCGCGCTACGCGCGGCTGCCCGAGGACGAGCGCATCCGCACCAACGCCGAGGCCGACGGCACCCTCTTGGAGGAGGTCGCAACGCCTGACAGCGAGGGACAGAAGCTGCTGACCGAGGCCGTCGAGCGGCTCAAACTGTCGGCCCGCGGCTATCACCGGGTGCTGCGGGTGGCGCGCACGCTGGCCGATCTCGAGGGCGCGCAGGGCGTCAGCCGGCTGCATGTGGCCGAAGCGCTGTCCTACCGCCGCATCGCGTTGACAGGCTGAGGCCAACAGGGCTAAGTCGAGGCATCCCAACGCACGACCGCCGCGGCCCCAAATACAGCGAGGACACGCAATATGAGCAGCGAAGGATATAAGCAGGTCGCCTACGTCGATTGCGAGGGTGGCGGCCAGATCTATCTCGACGGCACGACCGCCTATATCGGCCATATGGACCACCCACTCGGCACCAGTATTTACGATATGGCCGACCCCAAGACGCCGCGGCTACTGGCCCAGCTCGAGATTTCGGAGGGTATGCATTCGCACAAGGTGCGGGTGGTCGACGGGCTGATGCTGGTCAACCACGAGCGCGCCAGGGGTGTTGCCGAGACAGACACGCTGGCGCCCGGGATCGGCATCTACGACGCCTCCAACCCGGCCCAGCCGAAGCACATCACCAATTGGGAGACGGTCGGCAGCGGCGTTCACCGCTTCGATTTCGATGGGCGCTACGCCTATCTCTCGGCCTCGATGGAGGGCTACAGCGACCGCATCGTCGTCATTCTGGACCTCAAGGACCCGGCCCGGCCGGAGGAAGTCGGCCGCTGGTGGGCGCCTGGGCAATGGGTCGCCGGTGGCGAGACCTACGAGCCTCGCGAAGGCTTTCCGCTGCCGCGCTGTCACCACCCGCTGCGCCTGGGCGACCGGCTCTATACCAGCTATTGGCAGGCCGGCTTCTACATCATCGACATCGAGGATATGAGCCAACCAAAGACAGTCGCCAGCGTCGACTACCACCCGCCGTTCCCGTCCCCGACCCACACCTGCCTGCCGATCCCGTTCGATATCGAAGGCCGGCGCTACCTGCTGGTGGCCGACGAGGATGTCGCCCGCACCGACCCGGACGGGCCGGCCGCCTTCGTCTGGATCTTCGACATCACCGACGAGACGCGGCCGTGGCCGGTCTCGACCTATCAGGTCGCAGAGGTGATCGGCAAGAAAACGCCGGAACGCAGCGGCTGCCATCAGCCGACCGAGGTCGTGACCGGCACCGAAATCCCGGTCGCCTGGTTCAACCAGGGGCTCAGGCTGATTGATATCGCCAACCCGCATGCGCCGAAGGAAATCGCCCACTTCTGTCCGCCGCCGGCCAACGGCCAGAAGCTGATCGCCAGTAACGACGTCGACGTCGACGACCGCGGCCTGGTGTATCTGCTGGACCGCTTCGGCGGCATGCACATCGTCGAGCGGACGTGAGTGCGGACCTAAGCAGCTTCAAAGTCCTAAGCTTCGACTGCTACGGCACGCTGATCGATTGGGAGAGCGGCATCCGTGCCGCGCTGCAACCGCTGCTCGACGAAGCCGGTGTGTCACTCTCCCACGAGGCGCTGCTGGCGACCTTTGCCAAGCATGAGTCGGCGCAACAGGCGGCAACGCCCGATCTGCCCTATGCGGACTTATTGACGGAGATACACCGCCAGCTCGCCGACCTCTTGTCAGTCGAGATGGGCGACACCGCGCACCGGCTGTTCGGCGCGTCGGTGGCGGACTGGCCGGCTTTTGGTGACACCGTCGCAGCGCTCGAATATTTGCAGAAACACCACCAGCTGGTGATCCTTTCGAACGTCGATAACGCCAGCTTCGAAGGCAGCAACCGCCGCCTCGAAGTCACCTTCGACGCCGTCTATACCGCACAGGATATCGGCTCCTACAAGCCGTCCCAACGCAACTTCGATTATTTGCTGGCGCGACTCGTCGAACAGGGCATTGAGAAGAGCGAGATCCTGCATGTGGCGCAGAGCCTGTTCCACGACCACGTGCCCGCCAAGGCAGCCGGACTGGCCTGCGCCTGGATCGATCGGCGTCACGACAAGAGCGGCTGGGGAGCGACCCCGGCGCCGGCCAGCGAGGTCGCTGTCGATTTCCGCTTCGACAGCCTGGCGGAACTTGTGGAGGCGCACCGAAATTCAGGTGCGGCGCAAAGCGATACGCGAGATCGCTAGCCTCAGCTTTTCGTGATCATCGGCCCGAGGTTGTCGCCACCGAAAATATGCAGGTGGTAGTGCGGCACGAGCTGGCCCGCAGCCTCGCCGTGGTTGGCGAGAATTCGGTAACCCACCTCAATCAGGCCCAGCTGGCGCGTGACGTGGCCGACAGCCCGGTCGAACGCCACTAACTCTTCATCCGACGCCGTGGCTGAAAAATCCTCGAATGAAACGTATTTGCCCTTGGGGATCACCAGCACATGGATCGGGGCCTGCGGATTGATGTCACGAAAGGCCAAGGTGTGTTCGTCCTCATAGACCTTGTCGCATGGCAGTTCGCCGCGCAGGATCTTTGCGAAGATATTGTCGTCGTCATACGCCATTGCAGTCACCCCGCCTCACGGGCCAGCGCCGCGCTGTGGCGCCAAACTTAGCTATTTCGCTTCCGGCCCGTTCAAATGCTTGTAGAAGTAGAGACCTGTGACCCACTTCTTGCCATGGAAGGCATAGTAAGGATGGGTCGCCCACTGCGTGTAGCCAAGCCGCCGATAGAGGGCGATCGCCGCCTCCTGAGTCTCCCGGACATCAAGGTTGAGGAGCGTGAAGCCGGCCTTACGCGCTACATCCTCGACCATTTCGGTTAATTTCGTGGCGAGCCCGTGGCCGCGCGCCCAGGGCGCCATGAAAGACATCGTCAGGTTGGCCGATTTTGCCTGTGCCTCGTTGTTGCGCGACGGCCGCATAAGCTGCGCCGAGCCACCGATTACGCCGTCCAGGCGGGCAACGAACAGCGTGCGCTCGGGAACCAGCAGCACGCCCCGCCAATAGGATTCCAGTACTTGCCGCGCCGGCGGCTTCAGCCAGCCGAAGCCGCCGCCGGCCCCAATCGCCGCCTCGGTGGCATCGCAGAGATCGCTGAGATCGTTGCCGGAAAGCTCTTGCAGTTGCTCGACGTCAGTACCTGTCATCGCTCAAACAGCCGTCGTTGCGCTCGCACAATGCTCACTTGAGAAGTCTCCAACACAAGAAAGGTTGCCGCCAGGGGTGGATTGTCGACGCGGCCCTCCGGCAGCGGCGGTCTTTTAGCAGGAAGCAACCGCTGTTGCCAGCGGCACGCATTTTGGCCCGATTTACCGTACATTCGGCGGCCGGTGCAAAGCCCGACCTTGACCGCGATGACAAAAACCGCCACATGGTAAAAGCTGCCGGATCAGCGCACCTTCGCTATTCTCAATCCCCGACTTCGGAACAGCTACAAATGACCGAGACACCCGATTGGCACGGCACAACGATATTATCAGTCCGTAAGGACGACGCCGTCGTCGTCGCTGGCGACGGTCAGGTCAGCATGGGCCAGACCGTGGTCAAGGCGAACGCCCGTAAGGTGCGCCGCCTGGCCGACGACAAGGTCATTGCCGGTTTCGCGGGAGCGACCGCGGATGCGTTCACGCTGTTCGAGCGGCTCGAGGCGAAGCTCGAGCAGTATCCCGACCAGTTGACGCGGGCCTGTGTGGAGCTTGCAAAAGATTGGCGAACCGATCGCTACCTGCGTCGGCTCGAAGCGATGATGGCCGTCGCTGATAAATCCGTCTCGCTTATCCTCTCCGGGACAGGCGACGTGCTGGAACCCGAAGACGGCCTGATCGGCATCGGTTCGGGCGGCTCATTCGCGCTCGCCGCCGCGCGAGCTCTGAGCGATCAGGACGGCATGGACGCGGAGGCGATCGCCAGGAAAGCGATGCAGATCGCGGCCGGCATCTGCATCTACACCAATGAGAACGTCATCGTAGAAACGCTATGACGTCGTTTAGCCCACGCGAGATCGTCTCCGAGTTGGATCGTTTCATCATCGG
>CAZCVU010000077.1:0-8785 GCA_964501745.1 uncultured Flavobacteriales bacterium
GATGCATCTGAGAAAACGAAAGTGCCCGCCGCGTCGTCGTCCTGCCAGGAGATTTCGATGATGCGGAGACCTTGGGCTTTGGCCACTGCGATCGCCGGTGACGAGCTGGACTGTTCGACAACCAGCGCCTTGGCACTGAGGTCGGTCAGGTAGAATTCAAACTCCGCCTCGCGATAGGAGGGATTCAAGGGTGCCGTCGTTGCCACCGCAGAGATGCTGAGAAAGGCGCTCGCCATCTCCGGCCCGTTCGGTAGAACGATTGCGACGCGGTCATTGCGTCCGATGCCAAGTGCAGCAAGAGCCGCCGCCGTGACACCAGCTTGGCTCCGCAGACCGGCGTAGCTGAGCGCTGGGCGGCCGGGAGCGGCAAGCGCCGTATGGTCGTTCCTGCCGGTTCGAAGCAGGTCGCCAACGGTGCGCGCCGTCTTTTCCGTCATCGGATCGCGGTCCTCCTAGCTTGTGAGCGCCACGCGACCGGTATACGGGTAGAGCGGGTCGGTATAGCCCGGGGTCGATGGATGGCCTGGCGGTACCAACCGATCCAGGAACGCCTCGTCTTCGACGCTGAACTCATGCTCAAGCCCGCCGACATATTCCTGCCATTGCTCGAACGTCCGCGGTCCGGCGATGATGCTTGCGACGACGGCGTTGTTGAGCAGCCATAACATCGCATATTGCGCCGACGTCATCCCACGCTCTTCCGCGTAGGCCTTGACCTGCTTGGCGATGACGATGGATTCCTCACGGAACTCGGTTTCCATGGTGCGCTTGTCGGCGCCGTGGGCACGGGTGCCCTTCGGCGGTTTCTTTCCCGGTTCGTACTTGCCTGTAAGGATGCCGCGGGCGATTGGCGAATAGGGCACCGCGGAGAGTCCGTAGTGATCGCAGGCCGGAAGCAGGTCGGTCTCGGGCATGCGGTTGAGAGCGTTGTAAAGCGGCTGGCAGATGATCGGGCGCGGCACGCCCAGCGAGTCGGAAAGGCTGATGATTTCCCCGACCTGCCAGCCGCGATAATTCGAGAATCCCCAATACGAGGCCTTGCCGGCCGCGATCACGTCGCCCATGGTTTCGATCGACTCTTCAAGCGGCGTCGCCTCATCGGGCATGTGCATATACCAGATGTCGACATAGTCAGTGCCGAGTCGTTCGAGGCTGCGGTCGATGGCGCGCAGCATCCATCTGCGGCTGAGCCCCTGCTGATGTGGTTGGTCCCCGCCGACGCTCCCGGCTTTCGTCGCGAGCACCCAATGTTCGCGATCCTGGGCGATCATCCGGCCGACGATGCGCTCGGATTCTCCGCGGCCATAACTGTCCGCGGTGTCTATGAAGTTCACGCCGATCTCGCGCGCCAGCTCGAAGATGCGTTTGGCTACGCGCTCACTCGCGGCATCCTGGTACAGCATGGTCCCGATGCAGAGCGGTGACACCCTGAGGCCGCTCAGGCCAACGTTACGGTATTCCATATCGCTCCCTCCTCGGAAAGGCGGCGCCTGACTTGCCGGTGCACCGCAAGCGATATGTTAGTCGGTGCGACCCAAGTGTGGAAGTTGTGATAGATCGCCGCACGTGTGATACGAAGGCTGGTACTCGGGCTGTTCACTGCAAGTCTTGGGTTTTGGCGTGACGCGTGACTCTCAACATTTGCCGCAGGTCGGCGTCGGCGTCGTCGTTTGGCGCGGCGACGAGGTGCTGCTGGTCAAACGCGGCACGGAGCCGCGGGCGGGCCAATGGAGCCTTCCGGGCGGGCGGCAGCGTCTCGGCGAAACGGTGCGCGAAACGGCCCTGCGGGAAGTCGCTGAGGAAACCGGACTCACCGTAACAGTGACGAGACTCGTCGACGTCGTCGATTCGATTACGCCAGGGCCGAAAGGGCGCATAGAGTACCATTACACATTGGTCGACTTCAGCGCCGAATGGCAGGCTGGCGAGGCCTCCGCCGGCGACGATGCGGCTGACCTCTGCTGGGTCACCGTCGATCGCATGGACAGGCTTGAAATGTGGGACGAAACGAAGCGCATCATCCGGCTGGCGGCTGCGCGGCGTGAAGTGGCAGAGTAGGCGCACCGCACCCTCACTGCTTGAGATTTGGCACCAATGGTTGGCCGTTGCCGAGCTTCGATGTGATCTCCTTGACGGCGTTGCGCAGGCCGACAAACCGTGTCGCGGTCGTGGGATGAGACGTCGCGTGACTCACGGCTTTGGGATTAAGTGCGGCCATACGCCGCCAGAACTTCGGTGCGTCTTCAATCGGATATCCGGCGCGCGCCAGATAGTAGAGCCCGACATAGTCGGCTTCCGCCTCGAAGTCTTGCGAGTAGGCGCTGCCGGAAACCTTCGCGAACGTACCGCTGGTGTTGACGCCAAGGCCGGCGAACACGAGGTCGAGGAGCAGGCCCGGAATGGCATTGGCGAGCTTCAGATTCACATGATTCATGACGTTGTGCGCCAACTCGTGGCCGAGCACGAGCGCCAACTCGACCTCGTCGCGTGCGAAGCGCATCATCGCACGGGTCACGACGACACGCTTGCCGTCTGCGAAGGCGTTGATCGATTCGTCGTCGGCGAACTCGATCGAATAATCACATACCGGATTTGACCTGACGACGACGGTACGGGTTCGTTTACCGTCTATCTTCAGCGCAATCGGTCTGCCGTCGGCCTCGTTGAGGCGCTGCTTGAACTTTGCCACCGACCGCAATGTGCGCGGCAGGTCCTGCCCGTCGATGGCGAGGATTCTATCACCTTTCTGGAGGCCAGCGCCGGCGGCCCCTGAACCCGGTGCGACATTGAGTATGGTGAGACCCGCATCCAGTCCATAGAGCGCGCGGGCCGCCTCGCTCAGACCAGTCCCCCAAGCATCTTCGTTGGCAAAGAGAAAGCCATAGCTGGCTCGCACCTTGTCGGCGCATAGCGCGGCTGCCGCACTGACAATGCGAAGGCCGATTTTGTGGAGCCGGAGTTGATCCTCGACAAGCGATTCGAGCACAATCTCGCGCTGCAGTTTCTGCTCGGCCGCGGTATCGGCAGGATCGATCGGCGCCGTACGTATGGTTGGCGCGCACGCGCCGACGCTCAACGCGCAAATCGCGACATATACCAGGTGCCATATGACACTGCTGCTCGTGTACGGCGGCGCGACCACTATTCGTCGAAGGGTGGTGGACATACCGGGACACTATCACCCGCCAGCGACAATCGGCCAGCGCGTGCTGCACGGCCTGCCTAAGCAGCGGAGATTATGGTAGAATTTAATGTGATGTGGACGGACGTCGTCGATCTTAACGATTTCTATGTGTCAAGCCTTGGGCAAACTGCACGGCGCATGATTCGACGCGGCATTCGGACGTTGTGGCCCGATGTCCAAGGACAAGTCGTTGTCGGCATGGGTTACGCGACGCCGTTCCTGAGGCCGTTTCGCGACGAGGCTGAGCGCGTCTTTGCCGTGATGCCGGCCGGGCAGGGTATTATGCACTGGCCGAGCGGCGAATCCGGCTTGGTTGCTTTGGCCGATGAGGCCGAATTGCCGCTGCCGGACCTATCCGTCGACCGGCTTCTCCTGGTCCATCTTGTTGAGAGCAGCGAGCAACTCCGGGCGATGATGCGCGAGGCATGGCGGGTGTTGAGCGACAGTGGCCGCCTTGTCATCGTGGTTCCCAACCGACGCGGAATTTGGGCCCGTCTGGACCGAACGCCGTTCGGCCACGGTCACCCCTATAGCCGAGGGCAGTTGGCCCGGTTGCTGCGCGAGTGCATGTTCACGCCGTTGCAGACTGCCCGCGCACTTTATCTGCCGCCGGTCGACTGGAAGGTAATGCTGACCTCGGCATCCGCCCTGGAGAAAATTGGCAGCCGTTGGTTCGAAGGCTTTGCCGGCGTACTGCTGATTGAGGCCGGCAAGCAAATCTATGCGGCAAGTCCGAGCAAGGCAGTCGCCCAGCGCCAGCGCCGGTTTGTCGTGCTGCCTGGCCGGGCGCCGGCCGCCCGCGTGGCGCCGGGCAAAGGTGCAGCCCTCTAAGGGGTCATAAGACCGCGTGATCGCGTTACGGGTCCGCGCCTCGAGCTTCCGCCAGCCCTTCAAGGAACTCGACACTCTCGGCATCGACGACTTGGCTTGCAATGGCGAAGGAGAATCCTCGGCGGGCAAGCGCAGCTAGGTCTTGTTGACGGTACTCCAAGCGCCCCGAGATCCGCCACGGTCCGAGCCGCCGCCGCCGCGCGACAACGACCGCCGCAGAAATGTCAGGATGCCTCGTCGCCGTGTCGAGAGCCGAGAGCGCCTGTTCGATAGTGTCGCGCTCGACGCCTTTGGCGTGCAGCCGCGCACGGATTGCACGCAGCGAGGTTCCACGGCGGTGGAGACTTTGCGCCTGCGCTGTCGCGTAGGCTTGGTCGTCCAAAAGGCCGGCCTCGCGGTAACGGGCGATGATTTCTGTTACGATCGCTGCGCCTTCCTCGACATCGGTGCCGTGCACGCGTGATGCGCGTTCGACGCGGCGCATCAGCACACGGCGTAGATTTTCGGCCGATGAGGCGTAGCGCTGGAGATAGTACAAGGCGGCGTTCCTCAGCGACTGCGCTGTGGCTTTCTTCGGGTTGCGTCGGCGGCCCTGCTTCTTCTTGGCGTCGGTCTTCTGAATCTTCGCCATCTATCTGCTTCCGGCATTTGCCTCCACACTATACATCGATTGAAAAAAGCGTCGGCCTGTGACCCCCGTCACTGCGGTGAGGTGGCCGCCGCGTGAAAATCAGCCCAATCGGACCGCGCCCGCTTCGGCGGGACGGTGTGTAGCTGTATGGTCGGTAGTCAACCCTGCCCCTCCTACTGGACTTCGACCTACGGTGATACGGCGGCGGCGTAGAATGCGTCGCCGCCGTTGTATTTCTGGTGCAGGCGGTGGAACCGCTCGACCTCGGCTCAAGTTGACAGTTCCCGGCCAAATGCAGATACTCCGCGGCTTCCGCAGACCATTTGTTTGTCGATTCTTCTCCGCGACACGTGGGGGTAACCCATGATTCCCGCAGTTATGCCGACCTATGCGAGGGCCGATATTGCCTTCAGCCACGGCGAAGGCGTCTATCTCTTCGACGCCGACAAAGGTCAGCGATATCTCGATTTTTGCGCCGGCATAGCGGTCAATGCGCTTGGGCATTCGCATCCGCATCTTGTCGAATTGCTGAGGCAGCAGGCGGGCAAATTGTGGCATACCTCCAATCTTTATCGCATTCCGGAGCAGGAGCGGCTGGCGCAGCGGCTGGTCGATCACTCCTTCGCCAATACGGTGTTCTTTTGCAACTCGGGTGCCGAGGCGGTCGAGGGCGGCATCAAGCTTGTCCGCCGCTACCAGAGTTCGGGTGGAAATCCCGAGCGCTGGCGTATCATTACCTGTGCAGATTCGTTCCATGGCCGCACGCTCGCGACCCTGGCGGCGGCCGCCAATCCGAAGCATGTCGACGGCTTTGGACCGATGGCGGATGGTTTCGACCAAGTGCCGTTTGGCAACCTAAATGAGCTGCGTGCGGCGATAACGAAGGAAACCGCGGCAATCCTTGTCGAACCGGTGCAAGGCGAGGGTGGCATGAATACGCCAGACGCCCAGTTTCTACAGGGTCTGCGCGCGACGGCCGATGAGTTTGGCCTGCTGCTGTTCCTCGATGAGGTGCAGAGCGGCATCGGCCGTACCGGAAAGCTGTGGGCATATGAATGGGGTGGCATCGAACCCGACGTGGTGGCGGCGGCGAAGGGTATTGGCGGTGGTTTCCCGATGGGTGCAGTGCTGGCGACCGAAGATGCGGCACGGGGTATGACAGCCGGTCTGCACGGCAGTACCTTCGGCGGCAACCAACTGGCGATGGCGGCAAGTCACGCGGTGCTTGATGTACTCCTGGGCGATGGCTTCCTTGACCAAGTCGACGCCGTCGCGCGCGATCTCCAGGCCAAGCTGGACGGTTTGGTGCAAAGCCATCCGGATGTTTTTGAATCTTGGCGCGGAATGGGGCTCATGCTGGGGCTTAAATGCGTTGTTCCAAACCTTGAGATGATGGCGCGGTTGCGCGAGGCGGGTCTGTTGACGGTGGTCGCAGCCGACAACGTCTTGCGCCTGTTGCCGCCGCTGACGATCAAACATCAGCATGTCGACGACGCGGTCGCTATTCTCGATCAGGTTGCCAGCGAATGGACCTCGGATGGTGGCTGAACCGAGGCATTTCCTCGACATTGACCGGTTCGAGGAGGCAACCTTGCGCGATATTCTGGAGCGCGGCGTGGCCTTCAAGGACGGCCTTTCCGATAACCCGCGTCCGCTCGAAGGCAAGATGCTGGCGATGGTGTTCGAGAAGCCCTCGACGCGCACACGCGTAAGCTTCCATGTCGGCATGCGCCAGCTTGGCGGCGACGCTGTCGATCTATCGGCCGAGGAAACTCAACTCGGCCGGGGTGAGAGTGTCGCCGATACGGCTCGGGTTCTTTCGCGCTACGTCGATGCCATCATGATCCGCACCAGCGCGCCCGAAAAACTGGTTGAACTCGCAAGCCACGCCAGCGTGCCCGTTATCAATGGGCTGACCGACCGAACGCATCCCTGCCAGGTGATGGCCGACGTGATGACGATCGAGGAGCGGCGCGGGCCGATTCGCAGCCAGGTCGTCGTCTGGAGCGGCGACGGCAACAACATGGCGACGAGTTGGATCCACGCCGCCGTCGCCTTCGGATTCGAACTGCGTATCGCCGGTCCCGAAAGCTTGTCGCCACCGGCGGACGTTTTGGCCTGGGCAAAGGAAAATGGCGCTAGCGTGCACTTGACCACGGACGCCGCCGAAGCCGCGGCGGGTGCGGACTGCGTTGTCACCGATGCGTGGCTTTCGATGGGCGACGAATCGCAAAGCCGGCATAACCTGCTGCGGCCCTTTCAAGTCGACGACCACTTGATGGCGCTCGCCAAGCCCGACGCCATATTCATGCACTGCCTACCGGCCCATCGCGGTGAGGAAGTAACGGCAAGCGTGATTGATGGACCGCAGTCCGTCGTCTGGGACGAGGCAGAGAATCGTCTTCACGCCCAAAAGGGCATTCTATCGTGGTGTCTTGCTTGACCCTACCTGCCGACGATCTAGTCCAACCTTTTCAGATCGAAGCCTCGGCTTTGCATGGTCGGCTGGTGCGTCTCGGACCCACGGTCAACGAAATCCTGCAGCATCACGACTATCCGATGCCGGTTGCACGCCTGTTGGGCGAATGCCTGGCGCTGACCGCGGCGCTGGCAGCGGCGCTCAAGTACGACAGCGTGTTCTCGCTGCAGATCAAGGGCGATGGGCCGGTCAAGATGCTGGTCGCAGATGTCACCACGGATGGCGGCATGCGGGGCTATGCCAATGTCTCGGGCCCACTACCCGACGATGATGCCATTGCGGCGGCGCCTGTGCCACGGCTGCTTGGCGCCGGCTACGTCGCCTTCACCGTCGATGCCGGTGATCCGACACATCACTATCAGGGTTTGGTCGAACTGCAGGGCCGCACCATCGCCGACTGTGTTCACCACTACTTTCAACAGTCCCTGCAGTTTTCCGCGGCCCTGCTTGTCGCTGCCAGCCAGCAAGAGGCAGATGAGTGGCGCGCCGGCGCCCTGATGTTGCAGCGCCAGCCGGAGGACGAGTTGAGTACCGAGCAGGAAGCTATGGAGGACGCATGGCGGCGTGCCCTGGCCTTCATGGCGACGACAACCCCGGATGACTTGCTTGCGGCTGAGCTTACCCCGGATGCCTTGCTTTACCGGCTATTTCACGAAGATGGCGTCCGCGTCTACCGGCGCCAGCCGCTGAGCTTCGCCTGTCGCTGTTCGCGCGGACGCGCGGCCTCGATCCTGGCGGCGCTACCAGCCAGCGAAATCGACGATTTGACGGTTGAGGGCCGGGTTGTCGTAACCTGCCAGTTCTGTAGTTGCAGCCAGGTGTTTGGCGAGACCGAACTGGCGGATCTGAAAGGAAGCCAACCTTGATGCATGGAATGCGGGAAAGGCCGAAGAGGGTAATGTATGGAAACAATGGGCGGCGCGAACCGATCCGAACCCACCTGCGCGCGGCCGTTCTGTTGTTGTCCCTGGCGGCGGCGGCCTGCGAAACGCCAGTCGAGCAGCGCGCATTTTCTGAGATCACGTTCGGGCATTTGTCGCCGATTTTGCTAGACGTGGCCGCAATCGACATCGTCGTCACCTACCAGCCGTCGCTGCAGGCACCAAATGTCGAGCATGAATTTCCAGTGCCGCCTGCCTCTGCTGCGGAGCGCTGGGCGGCCGATCGACTACAGGCGGTGGGCGCATCGGGACGGGCAGTCGTGACCATCGTTGACGCTTCGGTCATCGAGGTCGCGCTCAAGAAGAGCAGCGGCCTGAAAGGCCTGTTTACGACCGATCAGTCCGAACGTTACGACGCGACAGTCCGGCTGACTATCGAGGCGGCCGACCTCAACCGCCAATTGACGGCCCGCGCCGAGGCCGAGGCGAAGCGCAGCCGCAGCGTGCGTGAAAGCGTCACGCTGGCGGAACGGGAAAAGCTGTGGTTTGCCTTGACCGAGTCGCTGCTAGCCGACTTCGACGGTGCTATGGAAGAGCAGATCCGCACACATCTGGCGGATTTCTTGAAATAGCGGCTGGCGCGACTAGCGCAGGCTTTCGATTAGCTTGCGGATAAAGGCGGTGCCGGCTTCGACCTGCGCCAGCGAGATCCACTCGTTGGGCTGGTGTGCCTGGTCGATCGAGCCGGGGCCGCAGATGATGGCTGCCATACCGGCCTG
>CAZCVU010000078.1:0-8752 GCA_964501745.1 uncultured Flavobacteriales bacterium
AGATCTTCTACGATCACGGTCCGGAGGTTCCAGGTGGTCCGCCCGGCAGTGCGGATGAAGACGGTGATCGGTTCGTCGAGATCTGGAATCTGGTTTTCATGCAGTTCGAGCAGATCTCGGCCGACGAGCGCATTGAGTTGCCGAAGCCTTCTATCGATACCGGCATGGGGCTCGAGCGGATTTCTGCCGTCTTGCAAGGCAAGCTTGACGTCTACGATACGGATCTGCTGCGACGGTTGGTCGTGGCCTCGGCCGAGGCCAGCGGGACCGCTGTCGATGGCGAGCGGGCCGTCTCGCACCGCGTCATCGCCGATCATCTGCGTGCCTGCAGTTTCCTGATTGCCGACGGTGTGCTGCCGTCCAACGAAGGTCGCGGATATGTCCTGCGGCGCATCATGCGGCGTGCGATGCGCCACGCTCATCTGCTGGGGTCCGAGGAGCCGCTGGTGTGGCGTCTGGTGCCGGCGCTGGTGCAGCAGATGGGGCAGGCGTTTCCCGAACTGGTCAGGGCCGAAGCTCTAATCACGGAGACACTTCGGCTTGAAGAAAGTCGCTTCAAAAAGACACTCGGGCGCGGTTTGAAGCTCCTGGAGGACGCCATACAGGAGCTTGAGCCGGATGCGGTATTTGACGGCGAAGTCGCGTTCCGTCTTTACGATACTTATGGATTTCCGCTCGATTTGACGCAGGATATCTTGCGCGGGCAGGGCAGGCAGCTCGACAGCGACGGCTTCGAGCGTGCCATGGAACGTCAACGTGCCGAGGCGCGCAAGGCTTGGTCCGGCTCCGGTGATGCCGCGACTGACGACGTCTGGTTCGAGGTTCGGGAGACGACCGGTGCGACTGAGTTTCTTGGTTACAGTACCGTGTCGGCGGAGAGCTTGGTGTTGGCCATGTTGATCGACGGCAAGCCAATGACCACCGCCGGCGAAGACGCGTCCGTATCGATCGTTACCAATCAAACGCCCTTCTATGGCGAAGCTGGTGGGCAGCTTGGTGACACGGGCATCCTGTTTGGTGCGGACGGGACGGAGATCGTGGTCGAGGACACGCAGCGCCGGCTCAATGATTTGATTGTTCACACCGGCCGTGTAACGAAGGGGAGCTTGAGTGTCGGCGACGCGGTGGAGATGCGCGTCGACGCGGAACGCCGATCCCGCCTGCGGGCCAACCATTCGGTCACGCATCTGCTGCACGAAGCGCTGCGGCGAAGCCTTGGTGACCACGTTGCGCAAAAGGGCTCGCTTGTCGGCCCCGATTACCTGCGTTTCGATTTCAGCCATCACAAACCGATGACGGATGATGAACTGGCAGCAGTCGAGCGTGAGGTGAATGCGCGGATCCGCGAGAACACGCCTGTTGCGACCCGGCTGATGGCGCCGGAAGAGGCCGTGGAAGCAGGTGCACTCGCGTTGTTTGGCGAGAAGTACGGCGAGGAGGTGCGCGTGGTTTCGATGGGTGGCGAGGAGAACCGACCGTTTTCGACCGAACTCTGCGGCGGCACGCATGTCGAGCGAACCGGTGATATCGGCTTCTTCAAGATGACCCAGGAGACCGCGGTCGCGGCCGGCGTGCGCCGAGTTGAGGCGCTGACGGGTGAGGCTGCCTTGAGCCACGTTGAGAACTATCAGCATCTGTTGACGGCGGCAGCGGCGTCAGCGAAAGCTCCGGTCGCGGATCTGCCGGAGCGCGTCGCGGCTCTGGTTGACGATCGCCGACGGCTGGAGCGTGAGTTAGGCGATATGCGCCGACGTTTGGCGGCGGGCGGCGAAGGGACATCGTCGCCCGCGGTACGTGAGATCGGCGGTGTGAAATTCAGCACCCGTAAGCTGGATGGTATTCCGCCCAAGGAGTTGAAGCCGCTCGTCGACTCATTGAAGCACCAACTGGAGTCCGGCGTCGTCGCGGTGGTTGCGGTCAACGAGGGTACGGCATCTCTTGTTGTCGGTGTTACCGACGATCTGGTCGGCCGTTTCAGCGCCGTTGATCTGGTGCGCACCGGATCGGCGGCCGTCGGCGGCAAGGGCGGCGGCGGCCGGCCCGATATGGCGCAGGCCGGAGGACCCAATGGAGATGCAGCCGATGCAGCGATCGATGCCATCGAGTCGGCGATCGCCGAGAAGGCCTGAGGGTCTCCTCTACAATCATCCATCGGTGTTGGGCGGGTCTCGGTTTCTCGAATTTGCGGACACCGAATGTTGTCTCGCCTATGATAGCAGCGGTATGGACTGCAGTTCGCAGACAAGGATCTTCTAGGAGAGCCTTAGTGTTGATTGGGGGCTGAGGACATGATCGAGTTGCGACGCCGCGCATTTCAGATGCTCGAAGGCATCGGCCGGAGCGAAGGGCCGGGGCGGGTGATCGATGTCTTTCTGGTCGTTCTCATTATTACAAATGTTGCGGCGGTGATCCTGGAGACGGTCGAGTCGCTGCGTCTTGCATTTGGCCCCATATTCTTCGGCTTCGAGTTGTTTTCAGTCGCCGTCTTTACGGTCGAATATGTGGTTCGGCTTTGGGTCTGCGTGGAAGAACGGACCGATACGCAAGCCATGCCGTGGCGAACGCGGATCAAGTATGTACTGACGCCCTACGCGCTGATCGACCTGTTTGCGATTTTGCCGTTCTACTTGAGCTTCTTCGTCGCTGTCGATCTCAGATTCCTGAGGTTGTTCCGGTTGTTCCGGATCCTCAAACTGACGCGCTATTCACCGGCGCTGCAGACTTTCGCGGCGGTGATCCGTAACGAACGGCGGTCCATCGTCGCCGCGTTCCTGGTCATGGTGATCATGTTGATCGCGGCCTCCAGCCTGATCTTTCTCGCCGAACACCAGACGCAGCCAGAAAAGTTCGCGAGCATCCCCGATGCCATGTGGTGGGCGATTGCGACCCTGACGACGGTGGGCTATGGCGATGTTACGCCGGTGACGGCACTGGGCAAGCTGCTGGGTGGAGTCGTCATGTTGACGGGAATTGCCTTGTTCGTTCTATGGACAGGCATCTTCGCATCGAGCTTTGCCGCGGAGCTCCGTAAGCGGGACTTCGTCGTGAGCTGGAACATGGTGGCCCAGGTTCCTGCATTTGCATCGCTTGACGCAACCGCAATCGCTGAAATCGCACGGTTGCTCGATGCGGTTGTTGTGCCGGAACGCTATACGATCGTTCGACGCGGTGAAAAGGCGGATTGCATGTACTTCATCGCCTCCGGCGAAATCGAGGTGGAACTGCATCCCGAACCACTGGTTCTGGGACAGGGGCACTTCTTTGGTGAGGTCGGACTTCTGCACTCGAGTGTACGCAACGCGACGGTTATCGCCTTGACCGAATGCCGGCTGCTTATGCTCGACAGCGAAGATTTCCAAACCGTGCTTGAGCGCTTCCCCGAGGTGCGGGAGACGATCTCTAAGGTCGCGGAGGATAGGCTCGCATGGCAGGGTCCGGAGCGAGACGTAGACGCTCTGGAGTCGACCTCGACCCGCTAACATCTCGCTAGATGCGTCCTTGGTCGGTCCGGCGCCGCCGTTCGGGCTAGCTCAGCGTCGCCGCCAGGTTCTCGTCCAACTTGTCCAGGAACTGCCCGGTTGTAAGCCAGGGCTGGTCATCTCCGATCAGGATTGCCAGGTCCTTGGTCATGAAACCGCTCTCGACGGTATCGATGCAGACCTGCTCCAGCTGTTGGGCGAACTGCTCGACGTCCGGTGTCGCATCGAAGCCACCGCGCGCTTGCAGCGCCCGGGTCCAGGCAAAGATTGAGGCGATGGGATTGGTCGATGTTTCCTTGCCCTCCTGGTGCTGCCGGAAGTGGCGCGTTACCGTGCCGTGTGCTGCCTCCGCCTCGATCGAGCGGCCGTCCGGGGTCATCAAAACCGACGTCATAAGACCCAGGCTACCGAAACCTTGGGCAACCGTGTCGGATTGAACGTCACCGTCGTAGTTCTTGCAGGCCCAGACGAATCCGCCGGACCATTTAAGGGCACAGGCCACCATGTCGTCGATCAGGCGGTGTTCGTAGGTAATCCCGCGTTCCGCAAACTGATCCTTGTAGTCTGAATCGAAGACTTCCTGGAAAAGGTCCATGAAGCGGCCATCGTAGGTCTTGAGAATCGTGTTCTTGGTGGAGAGATAGACCGGCCAGCCGAGTCCGAGACCATAGTTGAAACAGGCGTGCGCGAAGCCACGAATCGACTCATCCAAGTTGTACATAGCCAACGCCGCGCCGGATCCCGGAAAATCGAACACCTCCCGCGTAATTGGCGAGCTGCCGTCTTCCGGCTCAAAGGTGATGGTTAGTTTGCCCTTGCCGGGGACCAGGAATTCAGTGGCACGGTACTGGTCGCCGACGGCGTGCCGGCCAATAACGATCGGTTCGGTCCAGCCCGGAACGAGCCGTGGAACGTTCTTGCAGATGATCGGCTGGCGAAACACGGTGCCGCCCAGAATGTTGCGGATGGTCCCGTTTGGAGACCGCCACATCTGTTTCAGATCGAATTCGCGGACCCGCGCTTCGTCCGGCGTAATGGTAGCGCATTTTACGCCAACACCGTGTTCCTTGATGGCGTTGGCGGCGTCTATCGTGATCTGGTCGTCGGTACGGTCCCGACTTTCTACACCGAGATCGTAGTAGAGCAGATCTACGTCGAGGTAGGGTAGTATCAGTTTTTCTTTGATCGACGCCCAAATCACTCGCGTCATCTCGTCACCGTCGAGTTCGACGATGGGATTCTTGACCTTAATTTTGCTCATCTGTTTACTCCTGGATCGGGTACCGAAAGACGCCAACGCAAAATCGCGGGCGGCGAATTCTAGCTTGCGCGCAAAGCTTGCGAAAGGCCGGTTGAAGCGACGGTTGTCAGTTTCCGGAGTCTGTCAGTTCAAAGCCACTTGGCGTCGATACTCACGGTGGCTGGCGGCATCTTCTCCAATGTCGGCAAGACATCGTCGACCGTGCTGACCGTATGGAACATTTCGCGATGCTCCGGCCGCGCGTAACTCTCGCTCACAATATTGTCGAGCAGGCGGTCAAGCGGTGCCCAATAACCGTCGACGTCGACAATGACAATGGGTTTGTCATGCAGCCGCAACTGCTTCCAGGTGATGATCTCAAACATTTCATCCAGTGTGCCGAGACCTCCCGGCAGAATAACGAAGCCGTCGGACATTTCGGCCATCCGCTGCTTGCGGCTATGCATGCTGTCGGTGACGATCAGCTCGGTGCAGTTGCGGCGTCCGATTTCGAGCTGGTCCAGAAAACTGGGGATGACACCGACCACCTCGCCGCCGCCTGCGCTGACGGCATCGGCCAGCATTCCCATTACGCCGACGCTGCCACCTCCATAGATCAGGCGGATTCCCGCGTCGGCGAGTATCCCGCCGAGGCGTCGTGCAGCTGCATGATGGGACGTGCGCCCGCGGCTTGACGATCCGCAATAGACGCAGAGTGAGGTAATTGCTGTCATGAATTCTATCCTATTGAATTTCTTCTTGCTTCTAAGCAGCCGTGCAGGCATGCCCTTTCAAGTTGGGGGAGCAGCTCCGGCAAAGCAATAGTGATCGAAATGGTCACGTAACTGTGATTGCGGTTGCCTTGCATCGGGCTATACATACCGCCATCCACTCCCCAAGTGACAGCGCGCTGACGGAATAAACCATGCTGGTAGGTTGTTAATGATGATGTTTGCAAACTTGCCCGCCAGCGATCGAATGTTGGCGTGGTGGAACACATCGAAAGGATCGTGATGTACAAGATTGTCCGAGGTCTGTTCTTTGCGGCGGCGGCCCTTCTCGCCGTTACCGTATTCGCTGGCGGAAATCCCGCTTTTGCCCAAGACGCCAAGGCCGCCATCGAGAAGCGGCAGATGGCCATGAAGGAGTTTGGTGGACACCTCAAGGCGATTTCAGCGTTCTTGAAGGAAGGTAAGGGGAGCGCCGAGGATGTCGCGAAACGCGCGGCCGAAATCAGCGCTACGGCAAAGATGCTGCCAAGTATGTTCCCGGCCAAGTCCGGCAGCGACATGGTTACTGACCCCAAGACGGATGCATTGGCGATGATTTGGAGTGACAAAGCCAAATTTGAGAGTTTGGTGGCGACTCTCAGTGCCGAGGCTGAGAAGCTTGAAAAGGTTGCGATGGCCGGCGACAAGGCGGCGATCGGGGCGCAGATGGGCATGGTCGGCAAGAATGCATGTGGGGCCTGCCACGGAAGCTTCCGCGCCAAGAAGAAATAATTGCGTAGAGGGGTTTTACGCTTTTCCCTTATTGCGGCTGTGCTGAGTTTCGTGGTTGGAGCTTCAGCGCATGCCGCGAGCGTAGAAGTGGTCAAGCGCGGCGAGTATGTTTTCAACGCGGCCGGCTGCGCCGGCTGTCACACCGACGTCAAGACCAAAGGACCGGCGCTGGCCGGTGGGCGGCCACTGAAGACGCCGTTCGGGAGTTTCTACAGTCCTAACATTACGCCGGACCCCACTCATGGTATCGGTACTTGGTCGCGTTCGGATTTTATAACCGCCTTGCGGCGCGGAACGGCGCCTGACGGTACGCCTTACTTTCCATCTTTTCCCTATCCATCGTTTACCGGCATGAGCGAGACGGACATCAGCGATCTTTGGGCCTATGTCTCAACGCGTCCGGCAATCTCACGGTCCGATGAACGACACAAGCTCCGGTTTCCGTTCAACCTGCGATTTCTTATGTGGGGCTGGCGCGTACTGTTCTTCGAAGAAGGCCCGATCAAGGCCGATGCAACGCGGTCAGAGGAATGGAACCGCGGCAACTATCTGGTGCGGGCACTTGCGCATTGCGGCGAATGCCATACGCCCCGCAATGTCTTCGGCGGGCTGGACGGCAGGCGTGAACTCGGCGGCAATCCGGTGGGCCCCGACGGCAAGTCCGTACCCAATATTACGCCTGATTCCGAGACTGGCATCGGCACCTGGAGCGACGGGGAAGTTGTCGACTATCTCTCGATTGGCATGACGCCGGAGGGTGATTTTGCGGGTGGATCGATGACCGAGGTGATCGATCGGACGACCAGCAAGCTGACCGCCGCGGACCGTCACGCAATTGCTCTCTACATCAAATCGCTGCCGGCGGTGCGCTACCGGCTCAAGAAGCAGTAGTGCCGTGAATACATAGCGTTGCTTCGGCTGCGGGGGCGTACTACGCTAAACACATACGCCGGCGTGTCCCTCGCGAGGCAGCGTGAATCGTTCATTTTTGATTGGTGGAATTGGCGTGGTGGTAATTGTAGTTGCCATCGCGTTGAACTATTCGGTCAACCGCTCGGTTGACGAAGTCATTGAAGACACGGGGCAAACGGCGGGCGAGGGGTCGGCATCCGCGGAGACTGATGAGGCAAAGTTGCTGCCTGGAGAAGTTCCGCCAGGCCAAATCGAAAAGAAATTTGCTCCACCGGAATTTGATGTTGTTCGCGTCAATCCACGCGGTGATGCGGTAATTGCCGGTCGCGCCGAGCCCGGGGCCAAGGTTACGGTTCTCGACGGCGGACGCCCGATCGGTGTGGTCACGGCTGACGTTCGTGGAGAGTGGGTTCTGGTCCCCAAGGAACCGCTACCGGTTGGCAATCGCGAGCTCACTATCAGCCAACAGGTGGGTGACGGCGAACCCATGCTTTCGGAGTCGATCGTTGTTCTTGTCGTGCCAGAACATGGCAAGGATATCGCCGGTCGCCCCGTTCAGGAAGAGTCCCAGCCACTGGCGCTTGAGGTGCCGCGAGCTGGTGCCGGCTCGAGCCGGGTATTGCAGGCACCGTCAACCGGTGATGTGGACGCACCGCCAGCGGCCGGTGTCTTTGTCGATGTCGTTGATTATGACGAAGATGGCAATCTTTCACTGGCTGGCCGGGGCACAAACGATGCCGAGATCCTTGTCTATCTGAGCGACAAGTTTCTTGGGCGCGCGGTGGTTGACGGAGACGGTCGATGGCAGCTCGATCCGGAGCAGCAAGTCGAGCCAGGTCTCTACAAGCTGCGCGTTGATCAGCGTCTGGAAGGCAAGGTAGTCGCACGCGTGGAACTGCCGTTTTCACGGTCGGGTGCGATTGCCGAAGCCCGGACCGAAACCTTCGTGATCGTGCAGCCTGGAAACAGTCTGTGGCGTATTGCCCGGCGGACTCTGGGGCGCGGTATGGCATACACCACGATCTATGAAGCCAACAGCGACCAGATTCGCGATCCCGACCTGATCTATCCTGGTCAGGTCTTCACAGTTCCCACCACCAACTAGGCCGGCATACGTCTGCGACCAAAAGCGCTGGCAACGGTTTGACCTGAGACTTCCAGGGTCGGCGCCCCTTAACCTGAAGCGCTGTGGCCGCTATGATTGCGTATGCCGCAGCCAACTAAGCTGGCGCGTGCCCTGTCTTTGAGCAGCTGATCATGCCGGACACGATAAAGCGCATACTTGTTCCGATCCACCGCGAGGGCCGGATATTTGTCGCCGCCTTCGCGCTCGTGTCACTGCTTGCGTGGCTCGTCTGGCCATGGCTTGGATTGGCTGGCGTCGGCCTAACGATCTGGTGCGTTTATTTCTTTCGCGACCCGGTTCGTGTGACACCGACGCGAAGCGGTTTGATTGTTAGTCCGGCCGACGGAGTCGTTGAGATGATAACGCTGGCAATGCCGCCGGATGAACTCGACATGGGCGATGCTCAACGCACGCGAATCAGCATCTTCATGAACGTATTCGATGTGCATGTGAATCGGATTCCTGCCGAAGGTGTCATCACCAAACTCTCCTA
>CAZCVU010000079.1:0-7136 GCA_964501745.1 uncultured Flavobacteriales bacterium
CCCGACCAGACGATCAAGGTAGCGTGCCTCGAACTTATGCGTATCGCGTGCCAGCGCTTCCAGATCGCCTATCCCGTAGTAGCTCGCGCCCGCTCGAAAGATGTCGTGAAAAGTGAGTGCAGAAAGCGTCGTGTAGCCGCCTGCACTACCGCCGGTTATGGCAACGCGGGCACTGTCGACCAATCCGCGGTCGACCAGATATCGGACGCAGGTTATGCAATCGGTGACATCGACTATGCCCCATTGGCCGTCAAGGCGTTGGCGATAAGCTCGGCCGTAGCCCGTGCTGCCACCATAATTTACGTCGAGCACCGCGAAGCCGCGGCTCGTCCAGAACTGGACACCGAGCCCGAAGGCGCGTGTCGCTTGACCGGTCGGGCCGCCATGACTCTTAACGATCAGTGGTGGTAGTTCGCCCGCCGGCGCCTCATTGTCGGGACTTATCGGCGCGTAGAAGAAGGCGTGCACCATAGAGCCATCTTCTGTCGGCACCTTAAGCGCCACCCCGGGCGAAACCTGGTCCTGCTCTATCGCCACGTCCATCGACCGACGCAAGGTTTGCAATGCCCCATCGTCGAGATCGACGACCACCAAGGCACTGGCTTCGGCAGCATGGCCTGCGACAAACGCGGCCTTGTTGCCCAAAACCTTGAGGTTGTCGAAAGCACAGAAGCCGGTGTCGAGATCACGCAGCTGGCCATCGTCCATCCTAAGCTGCGCAAGACGCCATTCGCCGTGAAGCGCATAGCTGCAGATGACGCGACCGTCGGGCGCAAATCCATAGGTCGTCATCCCGAACGCCCACTGCGGGCGTCCGAATTCGGCCGCCATCGGGCACAACGGCAGGATCTTGCCGGCCGCACTATGCCAGCAGTAGAGATTCCACCAGCCGGACTGGTCGGAGACAAAATGCAGCACACCGTCGGGCGACCAGGCAGGTTGAAAAATCGAGCTGCCATCGCCGCCGGCGACGCGCTCAATGCCGCTTAGTCCACCACCTGGGGTGACATCCGCGAGCCACAGCTCTGTTTCGTCCCAGGGCATATTGGGGTGCGACCAGGATAGCCAAGCCAAGCGCAGCCCGTCGGGGCTCAGCCGTGGCGAGGCGCAAAAATCGTCAGCCCCGCCGACCAGCGCCGTGATTGTTTTATCAAAACCGACGGACACCAAACGGTTCACCGGTTCGTCGCCGCCCGCACCACGCTCTTCACACACGGCAATCAATCGTGCCCGCCGCCGGTCCACCGTCAAATCGGCATAGCGAAACGGAGCTTCCGGTGTCAGCGCCATGGCATTGCCGAGCCGCGGCATTGCATATATCCGCTGGTCGGCATCGTTGCAGAACCAGACATCACCGTTGTCGACGACAAAACCACCGCCACCGTATTCATGGACCCGCGACCGGATGCTCATGTCCGCCGGCGAGACATCGGTGGTTTCACCGTTGCCCGCCCGACGGACCAGCACCGTCCGGCCACGTTCTGACGGCCGCATTTCAAGCCAGTAGACATCTTCGCCGTCCAGCGCGATTTGGCCCAGTCCGACGGTCGATTGGGCGATCAGGTTGGCCGTAATCGGTGATTTCCAGGTGCCATAGGGGGCGATTTGTGGCTTCTGGTGGTCTGTGGAGTCGGGTTTGCTCACGGTTGGGTCCAGACGATGCGATGTGGGCGTCCTTGCGAACTTTGTCGGTCTACCCTAGAGGATGCCAGGTGGTATATCACCATCGGCTGAAACGCGTTTATAGGAACAGATCATGTGACGACGCGGCAGGGATCGGTGTCATTTGTCGGCGATTGGCGGCATTTCGCCGGCTGGGCTTCGCCGCGGCCACTCCGCCGTTGCGCCTGAGTCGCGCCATGGTATAACCGCTTTACGGTCGGTACAGCCGGGAAAGGAGCTGAGCGTAATGGCGGGAGTAGTCGTCCTCAACGGCCCCAATCTAAACATGCTGGGCACGCGAGAGCCGGAAATCTATGGCACTACGACCCTCTCCGAAATCGAGGAGTTATGCCGTAAGCGCGCTGAAGAACTTGGCCTTGAGCTCACTTTCCACCAGTCCAACCATGAAGGCGAGCTGGTCACCAGGATTCAGGAAGCGCGGTCCAACGGCGTCGGAATTATCATCAACGCGGGCGCCTACACGCACACGTCCGTGGCATTGCAAGACGCATTAGTGTTATGCGAGAAACCGATAATTGAGGTGCACATTTCAAACATCTTCGCTCGGGAATCGTTTCGCCACCACTCGTATGTTTCTCCACTGGCGAAGGGCGTGATCTGCGGACTAGGTGCACAGGGTTATCTCTTGGCGCTGGATGCGTTAGCTCAACTTCTGGACCTTGATGACCAGAATGCGCGACAGGAAGCATAATGGCAAAATTCACCGTCGATAGCGATCTCGTCCGAACATTGGCGGAGTTGCTGACCGAGACCGGGCTAACGGAAGTCGAGATTACGGACGGCGATAGAACGATCCGGGTGGCGCGCCAGGGTCACCTGTCGGCGGCGTCCGAAACGCCTACCGACCAGGCGATGGCGTCCGAAGCCGAAGTCCGTCCGGACCTGGCTGCCGGTCCCAACCATCCGGGCGCCTTGACCTCGCCGATGGTCGGCACCGTATTCGTAGCACCACAACCAGGCGCAGATCCGTTCGTGCAAGCAGGCGACCACGTGGATGAAGGCCAGACATTGCTCATCATAGAAGCAATGAAGGTGATGAACCCCATACCGGCGAGCCGGAGCGGCACCGTGCGCAGCATCCTGGTTGAGGACGGCCAGCCGGTGGAGTTTGGCGAAGCGCTTTTGGTTATCGAGTAAAGAGCCTTGTTCGAAAAGGTCCTTATCGCCAATAGAGGCGAAATCGCGCTGCGGATCCACCGTGCATGCCGCGAAATGGGCATCCAAACTGTCGCTGTCCACTCGACCGCCGACTCTGACGCCATGCATGTTCGTTTGGCCGATGAATCCGTCTGCATCGGACCGCCGTCGCCGCGGGAAAGCTATTTAAACATTCCAGCGATCCTGTCTGCGGCGAGTATCACCGGTGTCGACGCCATTCATCCCGGCGTTGGATTTCTAGCCGAAAACGCGGCATTCGCGGAAATGGTCGAAGAGCATGGCTTCGAATTTGTTGGCCCGTCCCAGGACCACATCCGCATCATGGGCGATAAGGTATCGGCAAAGCAGCAGGCCAAAGATCTGGGGATTCCTGTCGTGCCTGGCTCGGACGACACGCTCTCGAATGACGTCGAAGCACTGCGGATTGCCAAGGACATTGGCTATCCTGTGCTGGTCAAAGCTTCAGCGGGTGGTGGCGGCCGCGGCATGAAAGTCGCGGAGGATGCCAACCATCTTACGGAAGCGTTGGCAATGTGTCGTATTGAAGCCAAGGTCGCGTTCGGCGACGACCGCATCTACCTCGAAAAGTATCTCGCGCGGCCGCGGCATATTGAGGTCCAGGTGCTTGGCGACCAGCATGGACACGTCATCCAGTTCGGCGAACGCGATTGCTCTGTGCAGCGGCGCCACCAAAAAGTTGTGGAAGAGGCCCCCTCGCCCGCGCTCAACGACACCGTCAGCGGCCATATTGGTACGCTGGTGGCCAAGGCGTTGCAAAAGATTCAGTATTCGAGCTGTGGCACGGTGGAATTTCTTTACGAAGCCGGTGAGTTCTATTTTATCGAGATGAACACGCGCTTGCAGGTCGAGCACCCGGTCACGGAAATGATCTCTGGAATCGATCTGGTGCGCGAACAGCTACGGGTCGCTGCAGGCGTCCCGATCGGGTTCTCCCAAGAGGACATCGAACTGAACGGCCATGCCATCGAGTGTCGGATTACGGCTGAACATCCAGAGACATTTGCGCCCTCGCCCGGCCAGGTCACTGACTATCACGCGCCAGGCGGCTTGGGCGTGCGTGTCGACTCTGCGCTGTATTCCGGCTACGCGGTGCCACCACATTACGACAGCCTGATCGCCAAGCTGATTGTCTTCGGAGCAACTCGCAACGAGGCGCTCATGCGGCTTCGCCGGTCGCTTGACGAGTACGTCATCGGCGGAATCGAGACCACCATACCGTTGCACCAGAAGCTGATCCGCGACCCGACCTTCATCGATGGTGACTACGATATACACTGGCTGGAATCGTGGCTGGACAGCGAGTCCCGAGAAGGTTGATCATCAGACGCTAGGGAGACGCTGCCTTTATGGAGATGCCGGTCCTAACGCCCGAGTTGCTCCTGCGCGCTTATGCCATGGGCGTGTTTCCGATGGCCGAAGACAGAGAGGATCCCGAGCTCTTCTGGGTCGATCCTCGGATGCGCGGGATAATTCCGATCGATTCCTTTCACGTTCCCCGGCGGCTGCGCCGCGTGCTGCGTAGCGGTAGGTTCAAGGCCACTTTCGACAGCGATTTCGAGGCTGTTATTGAAGGGTGTGCAACCGCCACGCCCCTAAGGCCGCGAACCTGGATCAACGACCGAATTATCACACTCTACACGACCCTCTATCATATGGGCCATGCCCATAGTGTCGAATGCTGGCTCGATGGAGAACTAGCAGGCGGGCTCTACGGCGTATCGATGCGCGGTGCATTTTTTGGCGAAAGCATGTTCAATCGGCACGTGGACGCCAGCAAAGTGGCTCTCGTATACTTGATCCTGCGGCTCCGCTCCACTGGATTTACGCTTCTCGATGCACAGTTCATTACAAAGCATCTTCGGCGCTTCGGCGCTCAGGAAATCTCGCGCTACGCCTATCGAAAGCGACTCGCGGCCGCACTCAAGAGCGAGGTCGATTTCAACACGATCATCAAACAGGTAGAGTTGGAATCGCTGATCTGCGGCACCTCGTGAGGGCTCAGTCGTCACCCCCATCAGCCTCCCCATCGGCCGGCGCACCCACCTTGCACTCGAGAACCCACACGTCATAAACCGGATGCTCAAGGGCACTCAGTGCGGGGCTCGATGCAAACATCCAGCCGTGGAACAGGTCTGCGGGAGGTTCGCCCGGACGCGCCTCATAGATGTCGAGAAAGGCGCTGGACTCTGGCGGCTCCTCTGGACGCGTCCGCTCGCATCTGCGAACGACGATCCGCAAGGCGCCAAAGCTCACTACTCTGTCGATCGGAGCTTCGAACGTGGAGACACGCGCCGTCACCTTGTCGAGGCCCTGCATTATCACCTGCTCGCCCGGAAGCATCGCAGCAACGGCAGGCGATAAAGTAGCCACGGCAAGCAATGCCGCACCCCAAACATATGCCTCGAGCGATCGTGCAGTGTTCCGAAACAGGTAACCCATCACTCCTATATTGCGATTGGCAGCCGGCCTGTCCAGACGCTCAATGCGGGCGGACAGCAAGAAATCGTAACCGTACATAGTCGGCGACCCAGACCCCGGATTCGTCCATAAGCACCGGCTGCAACCAACGCGTAACGTCACTGACAATGGCCTGTCTCAAATCCCGCGGTAAATCCCCGATGTAGCTCTCAGCGAACGTCTCCAGCCAATCGTCGATGTCTCCCGGAAGCGGCGTAGGTCGGTCGAACAAACAGATTTCACGAACTTCAAACCACAGCTTCTCAAGACTTCTTAGTTGTTCTTCCACGGTCGGGAAGTACCATGGACTGGCGGTCTTCCCATCAATTCCATGACCGCTGAGCGCCGTGTCGAGCGCCTCCCTAATTCTGCTAATATTACCAAACCCGCCCATTTCCGAGACGAATCTTCCACCCGGTCTGAGCGCCCTCGATACACCCTCGATCACTGCATCGGCGTCAGGCATCCAGTGCATAGCCGCATTCGAGAACACGGCGTCGAACTCGCTTTCAAAGGGAAGCGCCTCACCGTTCACGACCCGGGCGTCGAGGCCGAGCTCACGCGCCGCGTCGACCTGATCGGGGCTGGCATCGACGCCAACGACATCGACGCCCATCTCACGAAGCTTCGCAGTCAGCGTGCCATCACCGCATCCAAGGTCCAGAACGCGCTCACCTGACTGCGGGTTCAGGAGCTCTACGACCGGTTGCCCTAATTCGGCAACGAAACCCGCATTTCGCCGGTAGCGGTCTGGATCCCAATGCTGCTTGGCCCGGTTGGGCACTGCTTCAGCTGCCGGCGTTGGGTTCGTCTGTGACCAGGAAGATGACCCTTCCCAAGAGCTCTTCCAGGGAAATTACATCAACCGTACTCATCAGTTCCCCGCCCGCTGCCACCAGGTCCTGGTCGCTGCTTGGCTCAAGCTTGACGTATTTGCCGCCCAACAGACCATCGCTGGAGACCGACACGCGTGTATTCTTGGGGAGCTTGATGTCGGGGCGAATCGTCATCGTAACGATCGCAAGATAGTCCTGCTGATCGACCCGCTGCTCTACGACCGTACCAACCTTGACACCGCCAATGCGAACATCATTGCCAACAGTCAGGCCATCGATAGCGTTGAACTTGGCGATAACGCGATAGCCCTCGACCGGGCGCAGATCACTGTTGGTGTAGGCAAATACCAAAAACATGCCGGCGATCAGTAGGACGATCGCACCCAGTATGGTCTCGATGACGTTTCGTTGCATGGACGCCCTCTCTACTTTGCCGTCGTCATTCTTTCGAGGCTCCCCCAGCCCCACGGTCCTTCAGCCGCTTCGACTCCGCTGCAAGAATCACCTTCTGCAACAACTCCTCGAAGATCACCGAGTCCTGGACGAACTCAAACTCGTCGCCCGGCTCGAGCATGTCGAGATCGCCACCGGGCTCGAGCTTGAGGTACTTGTTGCCCAACATGCCTTCGCTGAGAACCATTGCAACTGTATCGATCGGTAGCTTGACATGGGAAAGCAGTCGTAAGGTGAGAATTGCTTGGTGGGTTCGTGGATTGAAGTCAACGTGGCTCACGTTGCCGACCTGCACGCCGGCCAGCAGCACATCGCTGCCGTTCTGGATTCCGTCAATGTTGTTGAACCGCGCGATCAGTTCGTAGCCGCTCGACGGACCTGCGTCCCGCTCGCTGTAAGCCGTGACAATGAACAGCGCCCCCAACACCATGACGCATGCGCCAACAAGAACATGCAGGGTGTCTTGCTTCACCGTACGGAGCCACTCAGTCGGGAATCCATGGCTCGTAATCCCCGCTAGCCTGCGGA
>CAZCVU010000079.1:7146-8752 GCA_964501745.1 uncultured Flavobacteriales bacterium
GCCGCCCTGCAGCGTATGTCCCGGCGGTCTATATGCCTGTGGCGTGCCTGTAAGATTGGGCACATGAAACTTTTGCCACGAATGCTTTCGGCGCCCACCATCTTCAGGCAAATCGTCGATCATATAGTGGAGCCAAGCATGCCACTCGGGCGGCACGGCGCTCGCCTCATCCTCACCTCGATAGATGACCCAGCGTTTTCGGCGTCGACCTTTCGGCAGCCGCTTCTCCTGGTAGTAGCGGTGACCAAAATTGTCGGCGCCAACCTGCTCGCCTCTCAACCAAGTATGGAGCCGCGTACCAATCGTCGTCATTGATTTTGGACTACTCTCACGGTGGGCGTCCCATTCGAACGCAGGGATAAGGCACTTATAAAACAACTATATATGACATCGCGGTCCTCGCCAACGTGGGCCGCACGGCATCGCGGGCACTATTGTAACAATCAGCCGGCGACTGGATCGAGCATGTGACATATGTGAGGTGGTCATCCGCCAATTGAGTTTCCCGCTGGTGCCGACCGGCGCAACGTCAGTTTTGAGATACCTTCCCTATAAATTGAGTCGCAAGTATTCAGTTTCGCAATATCTTGTTGCACAACACAAGATATTGTGGCTTACTTGCTGTAATCTCTTAGATATTGAGGCTGCGGAATGACAAAAAGCCTCGAGTCGTGGGGTACCGAGGGTCTGAAGGGGAGGTCGGTCAGTTCGCCCTACTGCGACAGCGCCGGTCTGCAGTCCAACCCCGGAATAGATATCGAGCCGGTTGATATGTCCGGTGAATTGCAGGCTGGGAGAGTCGTGTATGCGTATTCAACGCCGTTTTACGAGAGAAGGTGAATCCCCCTACGAAGGAATAGCATTCCGCAACGCATCGAGCGAGATCCGCAACCCGGACGGTTCAACCGTATTCAGCGCCGAAGATCTTGAGGTCCCTTCCGCTTGGAGCCAGGTCGCTACCGATGTTCTTGCACAGAAATATTTCAGAAAAGCCGGCATTCCGGTGCGATTGCGCGTCGTCTCGGAGGATGGCGTTCCAGGTTGGCTTTGGCGCCACGAAGCCGATCTCTCGGCACTTCAGTCAATATCGGAGGAGAAACGCTACGTCGGCGAGGTGAGTGCACGGCAGGTCTTCGACCGGCTAGCCGGCACCTGGACATACTGGGGATGGAAGGGCGGTTATTTCGACGGCGAGGCCGATGCGCGGGCCTATTATGACGAAACACGGTTCATGCTCGCGCGCCAGATGGGCGCACCGAACTCACCGCAATGGTTCAACACCGGCCTTCACTGGGCCTATGGGATCGAGGGTCCAGGCCAGGGTCATTACTATGTCGACCACCACACGGGCGAGTTGACCAAGTCAAGCTCCGCCTACGAACATCCACAGCCGCACGCCTGCTTCATACAGTCGGTGACCGATGACCTAGTCAACGAAAACGGGATTATGGAGCTTTGGGTGCGTGAGGCGCGCCTCTTCAAATACGGCTCGGGTACCGGGACGAATTTCTCGGCACTACGGAGTGAGGGAGAGGCACTTTCAGGAGGCGGACGATCATCGGGTCTGATGAGCTTCCTGAAGATCGGCGACCGCGCAGCAGGCGCC
>CAZCVU010000080.1:0-8715 GCA_964501745.1 uncultured Flavobacteriales bacterium
GGTGATGGGGCTGGCGCCCTACGGTGAGCCCAAATTCAAAGCGCGGATCCTCGACAATCTGATCGACCTGAAAGCGGACGGTTCGTTTCGGCTTAATCTGGATTATTTCGATTACTGTACCGGTCTGCGCATGACAAATACGCGGTTTGATGCACTTTTTGGCGGCCCTCCGCGCGATCCGGCCTCATTGCTGGAGCAGCGGCATATGGATCTCGCGGCCTCCATCCAGGCGGTAACCGAGGAGATCGTGTTACGGCTTACGCGGTCGATCGCAGGCGAAACCGGCGCCCGCAACCTATGCCTGGCCGGCGGCGTCGCTCTCAACTGTGTGGCCAACGGAAAGATTATTGACGGTGGGTCCTTTGAGCATGTCTGGGTTCAGCCCGCCGCAGGCGACGCCGGTGGCGCATTGGGCGCGGCACTCGCCGCCTTTCATCTCAACCAAGACCAGCCACGGCTCGTGAACAGCGATCCAGACGCCATGGCCGGCAGTTATCTTGGTCCGGCCTACAGCGACGAAGATATTGCCACACGACTCAAGGCCGCAGGCGCACGGCTCACGTTGCTGGAAGACGACGAGCTGCTCGGCGCTATTGCCGAAGCGCTGCAGGATGGAAAAGCGGTTGGCTGGTTCCAGGGGCGCATGGAATTTGGTCCGCGGGCGCTCGGCGCGCGATCGATTCTTGGCGATGCCCGGTCGCCGACAATGCAGAGGACTCTCAACCTGAAGGTCAAACATCGCGAGAGTTTCAGGCCCTTCGCGCCAGCGGTCCTGCGCGAGGATTTGGACGCCTGGTTCGACCTCGACTGCGACAGCCCGTATATGCTGCTGGTTGCCAGCGTTGGCGACAGGCGGCGACGGGCCATGACGGCTCAGGAACAAACGCTTTTCGGAATCGACAAGCTGAATGTACCGCGCTCGGACATACCGGCGGTTACTCATGTTGACTATTCGGCGCGCATCCAGACCGTACATAGCCAAACCAATCCACGCTTCCATGCCCTGCTCACTACCTTCAAGTCACGCACCGATTGTCCGGTTCTGGTCAACACCAGTTTCAACGTGCGCGGCGAGCCTATCGTGTGTACGCCTGAGGATGCGTTCCGCTGCTTTATGGGCACCGACATCGACGTGCTGGCTGCCGGCAACTGCTATCTAAGCAAGGAGGAGCAAAATCCAGCGCTCAAGCACGACTACAGCAACGTATTCGAGCCCGATTGAGCCCGATTGAGCATCGCGGCACGGACGAAGCCAGATTGTCGCTTGCGCGTCGTCGCGCAAGGCACTAGGTAAGAGTGCATGCAGCAGCCGGTCCGGATTGCCCCTTCTATCCTCGCTGCGGACTTCGCTGGCTTAGGCGATGAGGTAGGTGCCATCAGCGAGGCGGGCGCCGACTATATTCACATCGACGTCATGGACGGACACTATGTGCCCAACATCACGATCGGCCCGGGAATGGTCGAGGCATTGCGGCCACATAGTCCAAAAGTCTTCGACGTCCATTTGATGATCGCGCCAGTCGATCCGTTCATCGAGCATTTCGCCAAGGCCGGCGCCGACATCATCACAGTTCACCCCGAGTCGGGACCGCATCTTCACGCCACAATTCAGCGCATCAAACGCCTTGGCAAAAAGGCGGGCGTTGCCCTTAACCCAGCGACACCAGCCACAGCCATCGCCCATTTGCTCAACGAAGTCGATCTCATATTGGTGATGACGGTCAATCCCGGATTCGGCGGCCAGAGCTTCATCGAATCGCAGCTCGACAAGCTCAGCGAGCTGCGGCGGCAAATCGATGCAACGGGACGGCACATCGACCTCGAGGTCGACGGCGGGATCAATTTCGACACGGCGCCACGGGCGATCGCCGCCGGCGCCGACGTCCTGGCGGCCGGTACCGCTGCCTTCAACGGCGGACGTGACGCTTACGCCGACAACATCCGCCGGCTTCGCGGGGAGTTTTGAGCGTCCGCGCGATGAGCGGCGTTACGTCCCCGCGAACGCCGGTCTGGCCGGCTCTCCGTTACAAGTTCCTCAAAGCCTTCTTTCCGACGCCGATCTATCCCTTCACGCTGGCCGGCGGCGCGCCGGAAGCACCGGCAGTGGTTCCGCCTGATCCTTGGCCCGGTGACCCCTTGCTCGGCGCAGCGATCCGCGGCGGACGATTTTCCTTTGCGGGCCACTCAATGACATGTGCCACCGATCCCTGGGTCGCCGCAATCATCGATGGGCATCCATTACGCTGGCAGCGGGCGATGCACGAGTTCACCTGGCTCCGCGATCTGCGGGCACTCGGCGGGGACGATGCCCGACAGGCCGCTCGTACGCTTACCGCGGCGTGGATCAACCAACACGGCCGCTGGTCCACGATGGCATGGCGTGCGGATATTCTGGCATCGCGGATCATGGCTTGGCTCACACATTACGACGTGTTTTTTGCAAGCGCCGATGACGACTTTCGGAACAGGCTGATGGCAAGTATCGGCCGACAGGTTCGTCACCTAAGCCGCGTATTGCCTGCCGAGGTTGACGGCGCCGCACGCCTTACCGCTGTCAAAGGATTGGTTTGCAGCGCGATCGCCCTTCCTTGCCCGAATGCGGTTGAAGATAGCGCGCTCGAACTTCTCAAGAGAGAGCTTGCGCGTCAGATTCTGCCCGATGGCGGACATGTCGAGCGCAACCCGACACTGCAATTCCAGGTGCTTTGCGATCTCATTGATCTTCGGGCGACGTTGAACGCGGGACGCCGCGAACAGCCTGAGTTCCTGCAGCACGCCATCGACCGCTTGGCGCCGATGCTACGGTTCTTCCGCCACGGTGACCGCGCGCTGGCACATTTCAACGGCTCTAATGAAGGTGACGTCAGATTGATCAATTTGGCCCTGAGCCAAGCCGACGCGCGCGGCCGGGCGCCTCGCAGCGCACCGCATAGCGGGTTCGAACGGCTTAGTGCGGGCCGTATGTTGATTTTGGTCGATGCCGGACGCGCTGCGCCAGGCCTCGACCGCAGCGGCTGCGCCGGGACGCTGAGCTTTGAGGCGAGCATCGGTCGCGACCGCCTGATCGTGAATTGCGGCGCCGCGGCCGGCGGCGACCAACGCTGGCGATGGGCCTGCCGCACGACGGCGGCCCACTCGACAGCTCAGGTGGATAACCGAAACTCGAGTGAAATTCGCGACGACGGCACAATAGGCAGGCGACCAACAAGCGTCTTCTGCGACCGCGAAGACAAGGAAGGAAGCAGCCAGCTAACGATGAGTCACGACGGCTATCTCGCGCCGATGTCCATAATCCATAAGCGCCGGCTCTACCTTGCGGGTAGCGGCGAGAACCTGCGCGGCGAGGACAGCTTTTCCGGTCCGGCCGAGAATCCCTTCACAATCCGCTTCCACCTCCACCCGCGGGTTCAGGCCTCCCTGTCCAGGGATAGCCATCAAGCGCTGCTCCGCCTGCCTACCGGCTCGGGCTGGCGGCTGCGTTCGGACCACGGACAAATGCGACTTGAAGACAGTATTTACCTGGAGAATCCACACGAGCCACGACGCGCCCAACAGGTCGTGATCAGCGGTACGACGGCAGGCGACGAAACGGTCGTCAAATGGGAATTAGAGCGTCACGATCAGCGAGCTGCGCGCGAGCGAGCCTAGGACCCATGTCATAGCTCCCAGCGCTGCGTTCCACTTGGGATGGCGCTGTCGCTCCAGATCCCCTTGATATCGGCGACCAGACCGTTCTCCTTCACCAAGGAGCCAACGCTTAACTTGGCAAACGGCCGGTGCGCTACGGCACCCACGACACAATCGTAACCACTGCCAGGTTCGGCGAGCAACTCGATACCACAAAGATCCCGCGCCTCGGCGGCATCGGCAAACGGATCGAAGATTGAGACATGATGGCCCAACTCCACGAGTCGTTGGACAAGATCAACAACTTTGGAATTGCGCAAATCGGGCACGTTCTCCTTGAAGGTAAGGCCCAGCACCAAGACTTCCGAGCCGCTCGCGAGCCGGGCGTGCACCTGTTCGGCCACATAGCCGGCCATGGAATCGTTAAGGCGTCGGCCAGCCAGAACCACCTCGGGCTCCAGTCCGGCTTGCCGGGCTGCAAAGGCCAGCCAGTAGGGATCAACTCCAATGCAGTGTCCGCCGACCAAACCCGGCGTAAAGTCCAGGAAGTTCCATTTCGTGCGCGACGCCGCCAAAACGTCATGCATCGACAATTTCATCTGCCCAAAGATCTTTGCGACTTCGTTAACGAAGGCGATATTGATGTCACGTTGCGCGTTCTCGATAACCTTTGCCGCTTCAGCAGTGCGAATGCTCGCGGCAATGAAGACATTCCCGCCGTTAATGCTGCCATAGAGCCGGGCAAGGCGTTGCGCGACCTCCTCAGTCTGCCCGGCAACAACCTTCGCGATGCGCTCTATCGTGTGTGCACGATCGCCCGGATTGATGCGCTCCGGCGAATAGCCAAGGAAGAAGTCCCGACCGCATTCGAGACCGGACGCGTCCGCAAGAATAGGTCCGCAGATATCCTCCGTAACGCCGGGGTAGACGGTGCTTTCATAGACGACAACGGCACCTTGCCGCAGTGAACTGCCGATCACTTCACTGGCGCCACGCACCGCAGAGAGGTCCGGCTCCATAGCGGCGTTGACGGGCGTAGGAACCGTGACGATGTAGACGTCAGATCCCGCGATGGCCTCGGGATCGCTGCTCAAAACCCTTGCGATCGACTGCAGTTCGTGCGCGTCGACTTCACTGGTCCGGTCAACGCCATCATGCAGCTCGGCAATACGCTGCTGGTCGATATCAAAGCCGGTCACGTGGTGATGGCGCGCCAGCGCCACTAACAGCGGCAAGCCTACATAGCCCAGCCCGACTACTGCTATTTGCTCTCGGTCCGTCACGGACAGATCATACCCGGATTGGTTTCAAGAGGGGGTGACCCTCTAGCCTGCGTGCCGAAGGTTTGTCAATCGCCACCGGCCAACCCCAGCCAGACGGAGGTCTGCCCGCGAATATGATCTAACCCAGCTTTTGCTTGACGTTCATGCTTTGAACAGAGTATGTTCGTAACGTGAACATGGGCCGGCGCCAGGTATCAATTGGCCGGCGCAATACGGGAACAGTCACGGCGACGATGGCAGACGGCAAGACGATCTACGAGCGGACGGACAGCGAAACCGTGATCACGCTGCATCTGCTCAGCGCCGTGGAGGAAAACGACGCCGTCACGCAGCGCTCGATGGCGCAGGAGTTAGGGATCGCGCTTGGCCTTGCCAACGCCTATCTCAAGCGATGCGTCCGTAAGGGCCTGATCAAGGTCAAACAGGTTCCGCCCAATCGCTACAGCTATTACCTTACGCCGAAGGGATTCGGCGAGAAATCGAAGCTCACCGCACAGTATCTTGCCGGCTCGTTCAGGTTCTTCCGCAACGCGCGCGCGCAAACTGATGCGGCGCTGACTCGCTGTAGAACGCAAGGCTGGAAACACGTCGCCTTAGCCGGTGTTGGCGAGTTAGCGGAGATCACCACGCTTTCGGCCCGCGATGCCGGTGTGACGCTGGTAGGAATCGTCGATGCCGCAACACCCAAGAAAAGCTTCGCTGACCTCAAGGTCGTGCAAAGCCTTGAGTCGCTTGACAATGTCGACGCGCTGATCGTGACCGATCTGGCTGCGCCGCAGGCGACCTACGATGCGTTGGAAGGCTGCCTTGATGATACCCGCATCATCACACCCGAGCTCTTGGGAATCCTCCGGAAGAGACGGCCGGAGTCGGACGGGAAATGAAGCGCTGGTACGTCATCTACACGCATGCCGGTAGCGAAGCGATGGCGCAGGGCCAGTTGGCGCGCCAGAACTTCGTGACTTATCTGCCGAAGTACCGCAAACGACGGCGCCATGCGCGGCGCGTCAGCGAAATCACTGTGCCGCTGTTTCCGCGTTATCTATTCGTCGAACTCGACCTAGACGCACAACGCTGGCGGGCCATCAATTCGACCTACGGAGTACGCTATCTGGTTTGTATGGGTGAACGCCCGGCGGCTCTTCCCGAGGAGATCGTTCCTGAGATCAGGGCGCGCGAAGCCAAGGATGGCCACATAGCTCTTCCCCACAAGGAGTTGTTTAACAAGGGCGAAGTCGTACAGGTCATGGCCGGTCCACTCACCGACCAGGTCGGCCTGTTCCAGTGTACAGACGATGGTGACCGCACGACCATATTGTTGAGTTTGTTGGGTCGCGATGTCCCGGTGCGGGTGCGCTCGGAGGCTCTACGCGCCTACGCCTAGGCACCCTGCATCAGCCGCCGCACCTATGGCACCGCAAAGGGTCGCGGGCTATAACCGCACAATGTCCGTCGCGCTCATTTGGTTCGCTGTCCCATTGCTAGCGCTCGCACTCGCTTCCTTCGCGGCCACTGGCCTCGTTAACCGAATATTGCGAGAGCGCGAAATCCTCGATCACCCAATCGAGCGATCCAGTCACAGTAGACCAACGCCACGCGGCGGCGGTATTGCGGTCGTTGCGTTATTGCTCATTTCGCTATTCGCCTGGAGTCAGCTGAACGGCGCAACGTACTATGCGGGACCAGTGACGAGCGGAACCAGCGTTGTTCTACTGGCAACCGCCGCATTGGCGGTCACCTCCTGGATCGACGACCTGCGCACATTGTCGCCAGCAACCCGTCTTGTTGCACATATAGCAGCCGTAATTGCGGCAATGGCGTGGGTCAGCCCGCACGGCATGATCTTCCAGGGACTGTTGCCATTCTGGTACGACGCCGTCGCGGCGGTTGTGCTTTGGGTCTGGTTCGTCAATTTGTTCAACTTTATGGACGGCATCGACGGGATATCAGGGGTCGAGGCGGCAAGCGTGTGCGGCGGACTCGCCCTCGTCGCCTACATCAGTCCGGCGGCGGGCCTGAGCCCGTGGCCAGGAGCTGCACTGGCGGCGGTAATGATCGGCTTCCTATGGTGGAACTGGCAACCTGCCCGGATTTTTCTTGGCGACGTTGGCAGTATCCCTCTCGGATTCTTGCTTGGTTGGCTGCTGGTCGAGACCGCCGCCGCCGGTCTTTGGGCGCCGGCTCTGATTCTGCCGCTCTACTATCTTGCCGACGCAACGATCACCCTAGGACGACGCCTGGTAAGAAGAGAAAGGATCTGGGAGGCCCATCGCGAGCATTTCTATCAGCTTGCGGTGCGGCGGGGACGCAGCCATGCCGCCGTCGGTATGGCTGTGCTGTTTGCAAATTTGGCACTGATTGCGCTAGCGGTAGCCTCGCTCACCCGGCCTTGGCCGGCAGTCGTCGTCGCGGTCTTTGTCGTCGCCATGCTACTCGCCTGGATGCGGCAGGGAAGCGCCGCCGCAACGCAGCCGCCCTCGGCCGCCTGACTGCCGTGGCTATCGTCGTAACCGGAGCATCTGGATTTGTCGGCAGGTCGTTGTGTCCAATGCTTGAGAGCGCCGGGATGACCGTGCGGCGAGCCGGGCGGGACGTCGTAGGCGACATCGGGGAACCCACCGAGTGGGGCCCGGTCGTTGAGGGTGCTTCGACCGTTGTCCACTTGGCCGCACGCGTTCACGAGTTGCAGACCGCCGGCCGGAAAGCAGCGAGCGACGACGCAGCGCGCTACCGCGCGGTCAACACGATCGCTAGCGAGCACCTGGCGCGTGCGGCAGCCGAGGCCGGTGTCCACCGCTTCATCCTTCTTAGCACCGTCAAGGTCATGGGCGAGGCATCGAGTCGCCCACTGACGGCAGCCGATCCCACTGACCCGCGGGATTCCTACGCGCGATCAAAACTGGAAGCCGAACAGGCCGTCGCAGCGGTGGCAGGCGCAATGAAAGTGCTTATCCTGCGGCCGCCGCTGGTCTATGGACCACGCGTAAAGGGCAATTTTCTGCGCCTGATGCGGGCGATAGACCGCGGCCTGCCATTGCCGTTGGGCGCGATTGCAAATCGCCGGAGCCTGCTCTTTGTCGGCAACCTGTCCAGGGCCATTGAACACGCGCTGACGGCGCCGGCCGGAGTGTATTTACCAACCGACGGCGAAGATCTTTCGATATCCGAGTTGATCCGTCGCCTCGCAGCGGCGATGAACCGTCCGGACCGATTGATCGCCGTGCCTCCGAGCCTGGTGAAGCTCTGCGCCCGTCTAGCCGGACGCCATGAGGAGTTTCAAAAATTGGCGGGTTCGTTGCAATTGGACGGCATATTACCCGGCTGGACGCCATCGGTTAGTGTCCAGGACGGCCTGCAGACGACGGCGCGTTGGTTTGTCGGAGCCCAGCAGAGCGTAAACAGCAAGAACGTCGACTGAAGCGTCGGCGCAATTTTTCTGGCGTCGGCCACAGAGGGGAACTAAGAACAACACAGATGGTTAGGCTGCCATTCTTCAACCGCGCGCGTATCGCCTTCGTCCATGACGTGGTCATGGCGACCGTGTCGTTTCCGCTCTCTTTGTATCTTCGCGTAGGTGAAGGGGCCTTCACCTATGCCGAGCACTATCTGATACCTGGAACCATCGCCTTTGCGATCGTTGCTGCGGTGGTGTTTCGGCTATCTCGGCTTTATCGCGGAGTTTGGCGATACGCGTCGATGAACGACATGCTTGCGATCTTCAAGGCAGTCTCGTTCACGGTGCTGCTGTTCCTGCCGCTCTTGTTCCTGCTGACACGCATGGAGGACGTGCCACGCTCGCTGCCCT
>CAZCVU010000081.1:0-8655 GCA_964501745.1 uncultured Flavobacteriales bacterium
ACGGCGAGGCGCTGATGTGGGCGCACAACCGGCTGCTCGGCAGATCCGAGCAGCGCCGCATATTGATGGTTATTTCGGATGGCGCGCCGGTCGACGATTCGACGTTGTCGGTCAACCCCGGTAACTATCTTGAACGGCATTTACGCGCCGTCATTTCCTATATCGAAACGCGCTCCCCCGTCGAGTTACTCGCCATTGGCATTGGCCACGACGTAACCCGCTATTATCGGCGAGCCGTCACGATCGTGGATGTTGAACAGTTGGGAGGAACGGTGATGGACAAGCTCGCCGAGCTGTTTGACGAAGACGGGCAGGTCCAGCGACAGGCCCCCCGCAAGCGAGCAAGAGCCGGTTGATCTAACGCTGGCGTCCTGTTCGTGTCCAATCCCTGTTGACCGGCATCGTTTCGTGCAGTGAAGTAGCGACAACGGTCTTCTAGCAGCCAGGCCTGTTGCGGGCTGTCGCTGTTTTACAAATCGCTCGGGAGGTCTCTCATGCTGAAAGCTATTCGTTGCTCCACAGCCGCATTTGCCGCCGCTTTGGTCCTCGCCGCCGCATCCTACGCAGTGCACGCGGCACCAACCACCATCACATTCCTCCACACCAACGATGTTTACGAGATTTCGCCAAAAGGCGGGCGAGGTGGTTTGGCGGAGCTGATGACGCTGCTCAAGGCCGAGCGGGCCAATGCCGAGCGCAGCATCACGACGTTCGGCGGCGACCTGATTTCGCCGTCGGTGATGTCGGGCCTGACAAAAGGCGCGCAGATGATCGAGTTAATGAACGCGCTGGGCACCGATGTAGCCGTGCCCGGCAATCATGAATTCGATTTCGGACCGGAGATTGCAGCCGAACGCATAGCGGATTCGAGATTTCCATGGCTCGGCACCAATATCCTCGGCCAGGACGGAACACAGGCAGTTGGCACAGTCGCCTCCCACATGATCAGCGTCGGTGACTATGAGATCGGTTTTCTGGGACTGCTGGCGCCGGAGACCGACACGCTGAGCTCACCGGGCGGTAATATCAAATTCACGGCGCCGGTCGAGACCGCCAAGACCGCGGTCAAGGAACTCCAGGCCGCCGGCGCAGACGTCATCGTTGCCCTGACACATCTCGAGTTCGCTGCCGATCGCGTGCTTGCCCGCGAGGTCAAGGGCATCAACCTGATACTTGGCGGACACGAACACGATCCGATTACCTTCTACGAGGGCGGAGTCCTGATCCACAAAGCAGGCTATGACGCGCACTATCTGGCGGCCGTCGACCTCGTCATCGACCGCGTCGAGCGCCGGGGCAAGACCGTCGTGCAGGTCAGGCCGGCTTGGCGGATGATCTCCACCGCCGGCGTCGCGCCCGATCCTGCGATCAAGGCGATCGTCGACAGGCACAACGCAACACTCGACGAGCAGCTCAACGTGGCGGTCGGAAAGACGGCCGTTGAGCTCGACAGCCGGCGGGCAACCGTACGCACCATGGAATCCAACCTCGGCGACCTGATCGCTGATGCCATGCGGGCAGGTGTGGGTGCCGACGTTGCGCTGACCAACGGCGGCGGAATTCGCGGTGATCGGACTTACGATCCCGGGACCACCCTGACCCGCCGGGATATCCTCTCCGAACTGCCGTTCGGCAATGTCACCGTCCTGATGGAAATCTCCGGTGCCGCTCTTCTGGCCGCGCTCGAGAATGGCGTGTCGGAGGTCGAGAACAGGGCCGGTCGGTTCCCGCAAATCTCCGGCATGACGTTGATCTATGACCCCGCGGCGGCGAAAGGCAGCCGCATCACCGAGCTAAAGATCGGCGGCAAAGCGCTCGACAAGGCGCAGACCTACCGGCTCGCTACGAACGACTACATGGCGTCCGGCGGCGATGGATATGCCGCACTTAAGTCAGGCAAAGTGCTGGTCGATGCATCGGGGGCAACGTTGATGGCAACAACCGTCATGAACTACATCAGTGGGCAGGGGAGCGTCGCGCCGAAAATCGAAGGGCGCATCAAAACGAAGTAGTTTGGGTCACACCAGACGGCCCCGGTGGCGAATTCTGCTACCGGGGATTGTCCCCATGCAGCGGCGAACAGATCGGTCGGATTGGTGGCAACCTACTTCGTGCCGAACAGGCGGTCGCCGGCATCGCCAAGTCCCGGAATGATATAGGCGTGGTCATCGAGCCGCTCGTCGAGTGCCGCCGCGTAGACATGGACATCGGGGTGCGCCTGTTGAAAGACGCGCATGCCTTCCGGGGAGGCGACCAGCGCCAGGAAGCGAATATTCTGGTCTGAGACCTGGTGCTTGTTGAGCACATCGACGGCGTGAACGGCCGAGTAGCCGGTCGCCAGCATAGGGTCGACAAGGATGAACAGACGACCGCGCTGCTCGGGCAGTTTCACGAAATACTCAACGGGCCGCTTTGTTTCCGCATCCCGGTACATCCCGATATGGCCTTCGCGTGCCGCCGGCATGAGCTCGTGCAGTCCTTCCGCCATTCCTAGCCCGGCCCGCAAGATCGACACGATAGCCGGCTTCCGCCCGGCCAGAACCGGCGTATCCATGGCCGCAATCGGCGTTTCGATGCGCTCGCTCGTCAGCGGCAGAGCACGTGTGAGTTCATAGCCCATCAACAGCGCAATCTCTTTGAGCAACTGCCGGAACGCCGAGGTCGGCGTGTCGCTGCGACGCAGCAACGATAGCTTATGCTGTATCAGCGGGTGGTCGAGTGTGTGGAGATTCGGAAACTCTGTGGGATCGGCCATCTCGGTGGACTTCCTTGGCTGCGGAGTTGGCAGACTATATCGTGGGCCCAACTTCCGCCAAGCAACAAGCACGCAGTCAGCCGTCTAAAGCGCCTTCGAACCAGGACTTTTCGGCTGCTGCCAGGCCACCCTCTGAGATTGCTTCACGGATCGTTGCCATCAACCGCGTCATAAAGGCGATATTGTGCAAGGTCACCAATTGAATGCCCAAGATCTCGCCCGCTTTAAAGAGGTGGTGTATGTAGGCGCGGCTAAAGTAGCTGCAGGCGTGACAGCTGCACTCGGCCTCTAGCGGTTCCGAATCGTCTCGAAAGCGCGCGTTCTTCAGGTTTAATCGGTTCTTGGCACCTGCCCCACGCGCCAGCGCCCAACCGTGCCGTGCGATACGCGTCGGTGCCACACAGTCGAAGGTATCGATACCTAACGCCACTGCCGTCCAAATATCGCGGGCGCCGCCAATACCGAGCAGGTGAACCGGATGCCCGGAGTCGAGATGCCGCATCGCATGGCCGACGACCTGTAACATCTGCTCCGCGTCAGCGCCAAGACAGCCGCCGATCGCATGGCCGAAAAACGGCCGCGAGGCGACGAACGCGGCAGCCTCTTCTCGCAGATCCTCGTACACACCCCCTTGAAGAATACCGTAAAGCGCCTGACGGCCGTTCGCGCCGCGCTCAAACTCGGCAAGCGACCGTTCAGCCCAGCGATGCGTCAGGGCAAGTGAACGGGCCGTGTAGTCGCGATCGACGTGATAGGGCGTGCATTCGTCCAATACGACGACCAGATCGGGACCAAGCCTGCGTTGGATATCGATCGACGATTCAGGCGTTAGCTTATGTTCGCTGCCGTCGAGATAGGACCGGAATCTCGCCCCCTCCTCGCTGATCTCAAGCAGCAAAGCGGCACTGCTTTTCCGCCGATTGCCCTTGACTTCCTCGGCGACGGAACCATGCCCCAGACTGAAGATCTGGAAGCCGCCGCTGTCGGTCAGCATCGGCCCGTCCCAGCCCATGAATCGGTGCAGTCCACCCATGCGTTCGACCAACTCTGCACCTGGTTGCAGCATCAGGTGATAGGTATTGGCGAGAATGATATCGACGTTTTGTTCTTTGAGCGCGCGAGGATCCGCCGCTTTTACCGCAGCCTTCGTTGCGCAGAAGATGAAGGCAGGCGTTTCAAGCGAGCCGTGCGGCGTCGCAAGTCGCCCAAGCCGCGCGCGCGACCCTGGGTCACGCTTAAGGACTTCGAACTCAAAGCCAGGATAGTCGTTCATCGATGGCCACTACGATTTGCTGAACATCCGCGGCAGCAGATCCAACGCGATCCGTTGGCCGGCCGCTTTCTCAGATCGCCAGGCTAGTCGCCGGACGGACAAGCCTGGAAAGATACAGGATCGGGGTGTCCATGGCAGCGACCAGCAACCGCAACCAGTAGGTCCCGAGGATGAAGGTAAAGATCACCGTACTCCAGGGCAGCGGATCAGCGGCAAACACCACCCAGGCAAGAACACTGAAGATGGTGTTGTCGATCAGCGAAGAAACCGCCGTCGAGGCATTGTTGCGCAGCCACAGCCAGCGGCCACCGGTCGCCCGACGCACCAGATTGTATAGCCAGATGTCGTGAAACTGACTTGCCAAATAGGCGGTCATGCCGGCAGCGAACAGCGCCGGTGCGGGCGTGAACAGGGCCGCGATATGGTCATGCAGCGGCAACGCCCAAGTCATGCTCTCACCGGCTTGCTCGACTGTCAGGGGCGGAAACCCGAGGGTTAATATCATGACTACGGTGGAAAATAGATAGGCGGCAAAGCCCAAAAGCACGGTCTTTTGCGCCGCCGCGCGACCGTAGTGCTCAGTCAGGATGTCGGTGCACAGGTAGGTCGTGGCGAACAACACCGTGCCGAGCGCGACCGGCTCCGAGTAGACCGCGAACTTGACCACCTTCAGCACCTGAATGTTGGCGCCGATGATCGCCACAACCACGTAGACCTGCAGGCCGACCTCGCCGAACAGACGAAGCATGAGAAGGATCGTCCCGAAGCAGACGATCAGCATCAACAGCCAAACGTACTCCGGCGGTGCGGCGTTAAGAGTGGCGATCAGAAGTTCTGGGGAGAGGGACATTCGCGCTCCGAATTCCGGTCATTCACGTACGATGCAATGAAGAGATCTTGCCGCCCCTCTCTTGAAGCGCGGGCGTTGTACAGGGCATCGACGCTGGACCGCTATGCGGCAGCGATAATCTTCTTGATGCGTTTCTTGAGCCTCAGCGCTTCGTCGGTGAGTTTTCGATCGACCGTGCCCATGAGGTAGGCATCAAGTCCGCCTTTGGCTTCGATGGTTCGCAGTCCGTGTGGTGTCACGCGCAGACGCACCATGCTGTCCAGCGCGTCGCTTTGCACCGAGGTGTATTGCAGGTTTGGCAAAAACGTGCGCCGCGATTTGTTGTGGGCATGACTCACATTGTTGCCATGCTGCACACCCTTGCCAGTGATTGCACACCGCCGTGCCATTCGCTGTTCCTCGTCTACTTAGTAACAAACTAGTTCGCAGCGAGCTGTTTCCCTGCGATCCGGCTCAAGGGCGGTCTTTTAGTGCACCCGGCCCGATGGCGTCAAGCGAGCTTGGCCGTCAGTCGCCAATCTGAAAGGCCTCAAGCAGCAGCCGCGCAGCGGCCGTCGCTGATGTTCGTCCATCGGCAACCTCCGCCTCAAGCGCCCGAAGCACGCGCTTTACCTCGTGATGGGTTCGCAGTGCCATCCTCAGCCCCTCGTCAACTTCCGACCACATCCAGGCTTTAGCTTGCTCACTACGCCGCCGCGCGATGTCGCCGGAGCCTTCGAAGGTGTTCTGAAACCTGCCGATTAACGACCATATTTCGGCCACTCCATCGCCGGTTGCGATCGAGCATGTCGCAACCGGTACGGACCATTCGTTAGTAACGGGCTGCAACAAGCCAAGCGCGGCACGATAGTCGGCCGCGGTCCGGACGGCCTGCTCGGCCAAGTCACCGTCTGCCTTGTTGATCAGGACCGCATGAGCCAGTTCCGCGACACCCCGCTTCAGTCCCTGGAGTTCGTCGCCGGCGCCGGGAAGCAACATCAGCAGGAACATATCGGTCATATCCGCGACCGCTATCTCGGACTGGCCGACGCCTACGGTCTCGACGAACACAACGTCGTAACCCGCCGCCTCGCACAGCAGCATCGCCTCGCGCGTGCGTCGAGCGACGCCGCCCAAGGTCCCAGCGGTCGGCGAGGGCCGGACAAACGCGGCAGTGTTCCTTGCCAGCTCCTGCATCCTCGTCTTGTCGCCGAGAATTGAGCCGCCGCTGATGCTCGATGAAGGATCAACCGCAAGCACAGCAACCCGGTGTCCTTGATCGACCGCTTGCAGTCCTACGGCCTCGATCAGGCTCGACTTGCCGACCCCAGGAAGACCGGTTACGCCGACGCGTATCGAACGGCCACTGTGCGGCTGGGCTGCTTCAAGCAGCGCCTCGGCCTGACCACGATGCGCTTCGCTCGTCGACTCGACCAGTGTGATCGCCTGAGCGAGCGCACGACGGTCACCTTCGATCACCGCCTTTACAAGGTCATCCGTCTCGGTCGCGTCAGACGCAGGGTCCGGGCGACTGCGCTTAGCCGACATCGGCGATCAGTCTTCGCGTTCGGTGCTGAACACCTTGGCGGCCAGCACTTCAAGCCTGCGCCGTGAACGCTCATCGAGCTCGTCGAGTACCGTACGCTTTGTGCGATATGTCGCCATCGCCTCCGCGATGAGCCGGGCCCGCTCGTCTGCCTTCGTATCGCCCGGAGAGCGCTGCAATCGCGACCGCAACGCGGTACCATAGGCTGCCGCAGCCTGCTTCATCGACTTTTGCTCGGGATTTTGTTCTTCGTCGCTCATTGTCCCTCGCCACGGCGCCCGGATCGGCTAGAGCCGTATTGAACGGCCGCATAATAGCAGCGTAGGGACAACCGGTCTGCCCGCAACTATCGGCAGAGCGATCTGCCTAGGCGGTCGTTGACGTGGCCGCTCCAACGAAGAGGATATAGCGCGCGGGCGGTAGCGACGGATGAGCCAGCGAAAGTGCCAGGGAAGGTTGCCGTGACAGTCAAACAAATTCTAGCGGAACTGCGGGCACGAGGGAGCGAAACGAATCGGGCCGGAATGGGCCGTTTCGGCATTAATGTCGACAACGCCTTCGGCGTCAGCGTCAGGGAACTGCGGGAAATCGCCAAGCCGATTCGTCGCGACCATGCGTTGGCTTTGGAGCTCTGGAATACTGGTATGCACGAGGCCCGCCTGCTTGCGACAATCATCGCCGATGTAGAGCGATTTACCGAAGCCGAGATCGCCAGATGGGCGGGTGAACTTGATTCTTGGGACCTCACAGATGGCTTTTGCGGCCTGCTGACGAAGCACCCTAGGGCATGGACTTACGTCAACGCATGGGTCGAGCGCAAGGAGGAATTCGTCAAGCGCGCGGCATTTGCATTGATGGCCCGCCTCGCGGTCCACGACAAGAAAGCACCTGATCGTACCTTCCTGGACCTGCTGCCGCTGATCGTCCGCGGCTCGACGGACGAGCGAAATTTCGTCAAGAAGGCAGTCAACTGGGCGCTTCGCCAAATAGGCAAACGGAACCGACCACTCAACCAGGCCGCGATCGCTGTCGCAAAGCGGCTTGCCGACTCGGACTCGCGGGCCGCCCGCTGGATCGCTAACGACGCAATCCGCGAACTCACGAGCGACAAGGTGCAGGCTTGTTTCGACGAGCTCTAGATGCCGGCAACGCGTCCTAGTTGGCCAGCAGCTTTGCCATCATGATCTCGTCGACAAATCTGTCGTCGACAAACAACGAGTCACGCTTGACCCCTTCCACGAGATACCCCATCGCCTCGTAAAGAGACCGCGCGCGCGTGTTCGACTCCATCACCGTGAGTTCAAGCCGGTGTAAGCCGTGCGCGCCAGCATATGCCTCGACTTCAGTCATCAATCGCCGCCCAAGTCCACGTCCGGAATGCGCCTCAAGAATACCGATTCCAACCGTTCCAGACAGCCGGTTGCGTTGAAACTCACCGCCCATGACTATGGCTTCGCCGACCACCTGCGCGCCGAGAAAGACCGACAACAGGAGATGGTTCGGCAATACGGCAAACCGCTCGATGACGCGCTGCATTTCGGAGGGGGAACCAGCACGCTCACCGGGACTGCGCAGCAGAAAGTGGCTTTCGGCCAACAGAAGTTCACCAAAGGTGAAGAGCGCATCCGCGTCGGTTGGCAGCGCCCGGCGCACCTCATAGCTTTCGAGACCCTCGGTCATCTCCCGACTACGACCTCTCGTTGGCGATCACTTTCCAGCGCTATACACTCCGTGCGCTCCGGCAAACTCAAGAGCCGACAGCTTTCCTACGTCATCGCGTAGGATACCATCCTAACCTTCGTTTCACGGTGCGGCGACCCCGGCCATGGAAATGGAACTATTTTCGTTTTTCAAAGGTATCGGCATTGGGCTCGCGGTCGCAGTGCCAGTCGGTCCGATCGGCATTCTCTGCATTCAGCGCAGCCTGTCCCAGGGCTACTTTGTCGGTTTGCTGACAGGGCTGGGTTCGGCGTCAGCTGACGCAATATACGGTGCAGTCGCCGCGTTCGGCCTCGGCGCCGCGGCGACCATTCTTGTGGAGCAGAGCATCTGGTTCCGGCTTGTTGGCGGCGCCTTCATGCTGATCCTGGGGCTCCGTATCATGCGTAGGCCCTCCGTTCGAGCCACGGTCGGCGTCGCAGCGAACACCAGCATAACCCGTGTTGCAGCATTCAGCGCCTTTGGGTCCTCGCTTGTTCTCACGCTAGCCAACCCGACAACGATCCTTTCTTTTGTCGCGATCTTCGCGGGGC